>JBFFSH010000083.1:0-11231 GCA_041572575.1 Thermodesulfobacteriota bacterium | reverse complement strand
TATCCCATAGTGGATCTGATGGATTAGCAATAATCCAGGATTTTATGTCTCTCTCTATAGGAGGAGGTGGAACCTCCTTTGTGAGTTCCCAATATTTCGTGGGGACATTTAAATGACTAGGCATATTAAAACCCTCCTTACTAAATATTTTTTAAAACAGGATTAAAAAAATCCCCGCTGAGCATCGAATGCACGCAAACCGCGCGTTTCTATACCCCAACGACATTGTTATATCAAAATTACAAGCCCTTTGTCAAGTACTTTTTTCATATATTCAAAAAAAGTTTAAGTAAAAGCCTTAAAATGCAAAAAATAAGTGCTATATTGGCTTATCTAGCTTTCAGTATCAGTGATATTACTTTCCAACAAGCTCGCCACTAAGGAAGCAAACCCACCTATCTTTTCCCGAACAATAAGCGTTGCATCTGTATCAAAAGGGGTAGCCTGAATATTGCATATAACAAGTTTTGCGCCTTTTTTGATAGTCATATCAGGTAGTATATTTGCGGGTGAGACTTGTAGTGATGAGCCTATTACAATGAACAAGTCAGCGTTTTCACAAAGCTTAACTGATTCTTTCCAAGGTATTTGCGGTAGAGCTTCACCAAAAAATATGGCGTTTGGCTTCAAAACAGCTCCACACTCCTGACAGTACGGCGGATTTTCCCCAGAAACTACCCTTTGCATAATTTCTTCCATGGGAAACAACAAGTTGCAGCCAAGACAGACTGTCTGCCTAAGAGATCCGTGAAGTTCATGAACGGTTTCAGAACCGGCTTTGTAATGCAAACCATCTACATTCTGCGTAATAACACCTTTTAAAAATCCGAGTTTTTCTAACGAGGCTAGAAGATAATGCGCAGGATTTGGCTTTGCAGCGCTTCTTACCGGATAAAGCTTAAGTGAGTATTTGTAATATTTTGAAGGGTCTGCTAAAAAACCATCTAGAGAAACCACAGACATATCGGTATTTTCCCAAAGGCCCGTATCCGGTGAACGGTAATCTGGTATTCCGGACTCCGTGCTTATACCAGCACCTGTTAGCGCTACAGCATGTTTGCAATTTTGTATTAGATCTAAAAAATCTCTTGCCAATTTTTCATTTCTGTCCATTGGTTGTTCTCAGAAAAGTTTTTTGTATTATTAATTGCTCTAGTGTTATATATCAATCTTTGATTTAAATCGGTAATTATAATATAATAAATATAAGAAAGCCGCCGATGTTTGTGGAGAAAACAAAAACAACGGCGGCAACCGGAAGGTGGAACATCTAAATGATACCTTCCCATAAAAAGCAATGTCAAGACCTTAATTTATTTAAGATAAATTTAGGAAGGTAAATTTGCCTACAAACAAACAAGATAAAACCAGAATAGTACAAATATGGGGCGATATACTTGACGAAGGCTTTACTAGCGTCCCAAACCTCTTACTTCGCTACCGTTCTGCCCTCGGAATTAAACCAAAACACTTAACACTTATAATAGATATCATGTCTTTTAAGTGGGATAGATACAGTCCGTTTCCAAGCTACTCCACACTTGCAAAAAGGGCTGGAGTTGAAGAAAGAAGCATAAAAAGAATCACCCAGGACTTAGAAGAACTTCATCTGCTTATAAAAGAACCGCGTTTTAACGAGCATACAGGGGCTCAGATAACAACAATTTTTGATTTTAGACCCCTGGTAAAGAAACTCACAGAAGAGATGCTGAGAGCAGATTATAATGAAGAAATAACCGACAAAGATACAGAAGACTTGGATTCTAAGGGGGATGACAGAATTGTCATGGGGGGGGGTGACAAAAATGTCACGGGGGGGGTGACAAAATTATCACGGGGGGGGGTGACAAAAATGTCACCCAAAGAATACTCATATATAAATAAGACACAAATAAATAAAAGAACCTATAGTGTAAAAACGCATAAAAACGAAAAAAAGGTGCATACAAATTTAAAAAATGGCATTTTTAAAACCCGATTATACGAAATATATGACAATTTGAACGGGGTAAAACCGCTAGAGGATGTGGTAGAGGAAGGAGCTTATAAGACAATTAAAGAAATAATGGTAAACAGAATGACTGAGTTATCGGAGGAAAATCCGGAAATTGATATCGACTCGATAGCAAATCTAGTAAAAACAGATTTTCCTTACGACGAATTACCAAACGAGTCAGAAAAAGCCAGAAAATTTTTTGTAGAAATGCTTTGCGATATGGTTATAGATAATATCTATCTAAAGGCAGAAGGCAGCTAAGAAAAAACGAAGGGGGAAGCATGAAAATATTAGCCATAGCAAACCACAAAGGGGGTGTAGGGAAGACAACGACAGCCGTGAACTTGGCAGCGTGTCTAGCGGAAAAAGAACAAAGAGTGCTCCTTGTGGATTTAGATCCCCAGGGAAACGCTACTTCGCACTTGGGATATAACCCAAATGATTTTGAGCTTACCATAAACGACGTGCTGTTGGATACAAGAGGCAGTATTGATATAAACAATGTGATAATTAAAAGGGATGATGGAATAAGTTTTATACCGGCAAACCTATCTATGAGCAGAGCAGATCTAAGTATGTCTTCTTTGATAGAAAAAGATCATAAATTGCAGAAATCATTAAATAAAGTTAAACATAAAACAGATTTTGTTATAATCGATTGCCCACCTTCCCTTGCAACACTTACTATAAACGCATTTTTTGCAGCGGACGATGTGATAATCACAATACAGACACAGCCAATGGCCCTTGATGCTGTAAAAATGATAGATGAAACGCTATATGAAATATATTCATCCAGGACAGATTATCCGATAGTTCCATATGGGCTTCCCACTATGCATGACAAACTTACAAATGTAAGCAAAACGGTAATCGATGCAATTGAAAAAAAATTCGGGCCACAGACGCTCCCTGCCATACACAACAATGTAAGGCTTAAAGAAGCTAGTGGTTTTGGCAAACATATTTTAGAGTACGACCCCCTGTGCTCGGGCGCTATGGACTACAGAAGAGTAGCAAAAGAGATAATAAGGATATATCAGGATGAGCAAAAAGAAGGAAGACAATACCTCAGTAGAAGCCTCTAATAAACAGAAGAAAAAGGGCCGCCTGGATGGGATGATTGAGTCCATGAACAAACGGTCTGATCCACTTACCACACATAAGGTAGCTACGAAATATTTCAGCTCTTTTAGGTCAGAGCGAAATATAGATAAACCACAATTAAGCGAACATATACAAGGGGTTACCAAACATCCTACCGCGGTAGATAGTGCGGTAACTACTGCAGTACATACTAAGGTAGATACCGCGGTAACTAACAAAAATATAACCACAAAGCCCATAGAGCAAAATAGTCTAAGTGCTACACATACAAATTCCGAAAATAAAATCTATAATGCTATAAAAAGCGAATTGATAAAAAGCGGTTCTCAGGAGGTCAGAATAGGTATTACAAGAATACGCGAACTCACAGGCCTTTCTGACAAAACAATAAGGGTTGCTATCAAATCATTGGAACATAAGAAAAGTATTGTTATCACAAAGCCTTCCCAAGGGGTGTATGGTAGACAGTACTTTTTACCAGAATCATCTGAAGTGGTTAAGGAGAGGTTGGAGCACGGAGTACAAATAGATTGGGCTAGCAAGCATATATTACCGAGGTAGCTACCGCACTAACTACCGCGGTAATTACTATTCCTAAATGATTTTAATGCGCTTTCAAGCTCTTCATCATACACATGGGTATAAATCATGGTCGATGACAGGTTTGCATGCCCAAGGGCTTTTTGAACAAGCCTTATATTTTTTGTAGACCTTAAAAGATCGGTTGCAAATGTATGGCGCAGTAAGTGAGGGTGCACGTTTTTAGTGATTCCAGCATTTTGCGCTCTTCTTTTTACCATAGCCCTCAAATATCTGTCATTTATACATCCTCCTTTTAATGTGGTAAACAAAACAGGACTTTTAGGCTTTATTTCTTTCCATTTTTTTATTACGTTTAAATCCTCTTCATTAACCCATATTATTCTATCCTTCTTACCTTTTCCCTGTTTTATGTGAAGTTTTCCACTTATCCAGTCTATATCTTCAATAAACATTTTTAATACTTCACAAGAACGCAGACCAGCATTTATCATAAGTCTTATCATGGCAAGATCTCTCAGGCCAGTAGGGGCTTTTTGGTTTGGCTGAGAAAGTAGCAATTCCCTTTCTTGATAGTTTAATGTTTCCGGTAAATTTTGTGCCATAGGTTTTCACTGAAGAATACCATATTTGTATAAAGACGGTATTATATACAGCTTAATTATATATACTTCTCGGAATTTACGAAATACGGTACTATATAACATTTTCTGTACTATTTACACAGTCTATACAAACGTGATATAATCAAGCCGCCAAATTAAATCTTTATTACAATAGGAGGACAACCGTGTCACTCAATTTTGAATTTACAGAAGAACAAGAGATGTTCAGGGATACTATTAGGGATTTTGCTGCAAATGAGGTGGAGCCTCTTATAGAAGAATATGAAGCTAAAGAGGATTTTCCAAAAGAACTATTTCCCAAGTTGGGGGAAATGGGGTTTTTGGGGATAGTGTTTCCAGAAGAGTATGGTGGAGTAGGAATGGATAAGATTACTGACTGCATATTCTCTGAAGAAATGGGAAAGGTAAATGCCGGTATGACCATGTGTATTAATGCACATGTTGGGCTTTCAATGTTCCCAATATATAAATTTGGTACAGATGCACAAAAAGAAAAATATCTTATTCCAGGCATAGAGGGAAAGATCATAGGATCCTTGGGGCTTACAGAGCCAAATGCAGGTTCTGATGCAAGAAGTATACGCACACAGGCTGTAAAAGAGGGAGACAAGTACATATTAAATGGTACAAAGACCTGGATTACTAATGGAAATATGTGTGATTATGCAATAGTGGCAGCATATACAGATAAAACAAAAAAAGGAGAGGGTATAAGCCTTTTTATAGTGGATAAGGACTCGCCAGGTTTCCAAGTGGGGGCAAAAATACATAAATTGGGCCATAAGGCTGCAGACACTGGAGAACTAATATTTGAAAACTGTGAAGTTCCCGAAGAGAATCTTTTGGTAGGACAAGGAGGATTTGGTGGAGCTATGGGAACTCTCCTTGGAGCAAGAATCACTCACGCTGCTAAATCGGTGGGAATAGCTCAGGCGGCACTTGATTATGCTCTGCAGTATTCAAAAGAAAGAGAAGCGTTTGGAAGACCAATTTCCAAGTTTCAGGCTATAAGCTTTAAACTAGCAGATATGGCTGTAAAGGTAGAGTCTGCTAGGCTTATGGTGTATAAGGCTGCATGGCTTTACAGTAATGATAAAAAATGCATAAAAGAAGCATCCATGGCTAAGCTTTACGCGGCAGAAGTGGTACAGGAAGTGGCTACAGAGGCTGTACAGGTTTTAGGGGGTTATGGTTATGGAGTGGAGTACCCTGTAGAGAGGTATTATAGAGACGCCAAGCTTGCATCTTTAACTGAAGGCACATCAGAGGTTCAGAGGATAGTTATCTCAAGAGAACTTGGTATATAGAGCTTCGTATTGTTTTAGAATGCATCAAAAAGTATAATTTATACAATTGTGTCTTAAGTAGCTGATAAGGTTGACTTTTGTAAAGGTCAATTTAATATAAGAGCCTTTGAAAATTAAATCCTATATGATAAGGGGGTAGTAGTAATGGCAAGTACAATCCCGGGCATTAAAGATGCCAGAGAAATACTTAAAAAAAATAAAATCGTTATTGCAGGAGTAGGTGAGACCGAACAGGGCAAGATCCCTAATAAAAGCTCATTTCACTTCCTCTCCGAAGCATCAAAGCTTGCAATAGAAGATGCAGGAATTAAAAAGACCGATGTAGACGGACTAGTAACAGCATTTTCACTTGTTGAACATACATTCATGCACTGTACTACATTTGCAGATTATTTTGGACTAAACCCCAAATTCTTTTCATCTATAGCAATTGGTGGTTCTACGGCAGTGTGGATGGCAGCAGAGGCTGCTATGGCTATCGCTACCGGACAGGCCGAGGCTGTGCTTTGTGTGAGAGGAGATAATACACTCTCAGGAATATCATCCTCCGGTATGGTGGCGCTTATTAGAGAGATGTGCCATGCAGAGTTTGAGTATCCATATGGACTTACAACACCAGGTGGTTATGCACTTGCTGCACAGAGGTATCTGCATGAGTATGGAGCAACCTCAGAGCACCTGGCAGCTATTGCAGTAACAATGCGTAAGCATGCAGCTTTGAAAGAAAATGCTATGAATAAAGAGCCTCTTACTATAGATGATGTTCTTAGCTCCAGGGTTATCGCAGAACCATTACACAAATATGATTGTTCAATTATTTCCGATGGTGGTGCTGCTTTTATAGTTACAACGGAAGAAAAAGCAAAACAGCTTGGAATAGAAAAACCACTTGCATACCTATGGGGTATGGGACAGGGCTATTCACATCAGTATCTAACTACACTACAAGATTTAGACCAGATATACAATGCAGTAGAAAGATCTGGGAAGAAAGCATACGATACAGCGGGAATAGGTCCAAAAGATATAAACCTGGCATATCTTTATGACTGTTTTACCATAACAGTTGCCCTAGAGATGGAAGGTCTCGGGTTTGTTGGTAAGGGTGAAGCAGGACCATTCGCACTAGAAGGCCGCATGGAAATTGGAAAAGATATGCCTGTGAATACAAATGGAGGGCTACTGTCACAAGCTCATTTAGGAGGGATGCACCACGTAATAGAAGCTACACTACAACTTAGAGGTGAGGCAGGACCAAGACAGGTTGATAATGCCGAAGTTGCCCTTGTTCATGGAAACGGAGGAATTGTTTCTGCTCACAGCACCATACTGCTTGGAAACCAAGCGCTTTCTTAATCATTTAGGAGGAAATTAAATATGTCAGAAGAAAATAAATACAATAAACCACTTCCAGAGTTTCGACCCGAAACTAAACCTTTTTGGGATGCATGTAAAAACCATGAATTAATGCTCCCAAAATCAAAAGAAACTAACAAATTCTTTTTCTACCCCAGGGCTTTTTCTCCAGGAGATGATATGGCAGAGGTAGAATGGAGTAAAGCAAGCGGAAAAGCAAAGGTTTGGACATTTTCAATTCATCATATGGGCCCAACAAAGGCTTATAAAGGTGATGGACCATATGTAGTTGCACTGGTTGAAACAGAAGAAGGTGTAAAAATGATGACAAATATAGTTGATTGTGATCCTAACGATGTTCATATGGGAATGGATGTAGAGGTTGTATTTGATGATGTAACAGATGAAGTTACACTTCCAAAGTTTAAACCTGCTGCATAACTAATACTTGAAGGAGATAATTGTAATGGCGCAAGATCGTATTCTATATGAAGATTTAGAAGTAGATGCTGAGCATAAAAGCTCCGGCAGAACAGTTACCGAAGCAGATGTTGTTAATTTTGCGGGCCTTTCTGCAGATTATAATAACATGCACATAGATGAAGAGTTTGCTAAAAAGACAGTATTTAAAACTCGTGTAGCCCATGGAATGCTGGTAACTTCTATTGCAACTGGTCTTTGGTTTACAATGCCAAGGCTTGCAACAGTGGCCTTTATGGGACTCGAAGACTGGCGTTTCTCAGGTGCCGTATTCCCAGGAGATACTATCCATATAACGCGCAAATTAGTAGAAAAGAGGGAACATAAACGCCCCAATATGGGATTTTTTATCTTTGAAGTTAATGTACATAACCAAAAAGACGAAGTAGTACAGAAAGGTAAGTGGGTAATTTTGGTAAATAGAAAAGAATCATCTTAAAAACTATATATTTTAAAGTAACCAAGGAGCTTTTAGAACTCCTTGGTTACTTCTTCCATTGTTTATATAAACTAAGTTTAATTTTTCCAACCCCAAATTCCTATATACAGTAAAAAACATCTTGACATTTATATATGAAATGTGCTAAAAGCTACTAGTAATGGTTATAGTGTATCTTTTTGTGACCATACAACTCTTATAAACCATAAGAAAATAAATAAAGGAGGTATGGAGAGATATGGTTCCTGTAGAGGCTTTACTTGGTTTAGTGTTATTATTGGTAGGGTTCGTTTTCTTTGGAAACGGGATGACCCTTCTTGGTAAAACCGGTGCTAAGGAGATTGGTGTATTAAACCTTGGCGTAGGTATTATTATTTCAATAGCTGCATGGCAGCTACATGGTCTCGGTTTAACAGCCGCTACCGCTTTAGTATCTGTATTTGCACTGATTTATTTTATGGTAGCCGGAATTTTCATTCACGGCCACGATGGTAAGGGTTTAGGCTGGTATTGCCTATTCGCTACTATAGTATTTCTATGGTACGCATCACATTTCAGCTCATTAGGGCTTAACTATATGGCTGGTTTCTCTGTTGCATGGGCTGTTTTAGTTTTCTTTGCTTGGACAGCACTTGCTCTAGGAAAAGGAACAGCAACACTTGTTGCTTATTTATTCCTTATAGAGTCCATAGTAACACTTCTTATTCCAGGAATGTTGTTACTCACAGAAAAATGGAATCCACTTGGTGGAGTACCAGGATAATATATAGTTTATAATATCAAACTATTTTTATATAAGTTTTAACCAAAAAAGGGGCATTATATGCCCCTTTTTTTATTCCTATTAAAGATTTATTGTTTGACCTATACTTAAAACACCCCTTTATTTAAAGATCTGTTTAAACGGATATTTTAATAAAAATACTATAATAGCAGGTCTTATTAACATCGATGCGAATATAAATAGGTCGCTTGGCTTTAGGTAAATCTTGGAATCCCATACCCCCATTTGCCCTTTTAACACAATAGAATCCTGTTCTACTGAAGAATCCTCTATTGTTATCTCAAAATCCCCTGCTGGACTTACAACTTTCATATATGTACTCCTTGTGTTCGCGATATGATAGAAATAATATAAAACTATATCAAATGATTCATTTTAAGCTATTTTAACGCTGTTTATTGAGTTGATAAGAGGTTAGCACATAGAAATTAGTATTTACCAATAAAAAACCCCATTAGAGCTATATAGTTCTAATGGGGTTAATTTTTTAACTACCTGTTTTAATTACTATCCAGACAAATAATTAAAAGATAGAAGCACTATTAGTGCTTCTATCCGTTGTTTTCAATTAATTAAGCCTGGCTGTACTGTGGTAGTAAGAAACGATGACGCATTGTATATTCAAATGGTTTTGAATATAGAATCTGTCCGAAATCTGCTTCGCCTCTTTCTACAGTTCTTGTCCAGATTGTAGCAGCTGGTGGAATGATCAAGTTAAATGTAAAACTGATAAGACCAACAATCTCTGTTGCAGGTATCTGACCACCCATGAAGTCAAATGGAGTACCTGACATGTACCAAGAACGAATATCATCGCCTGTAGCTGTACGGATACTCTGAGGATCTAACTGGAATCTATGTCCTGTTCCAAATCCTGGAGGCAGCTCAGATGGGAGATATGTTACTTCATGGATACTATTTGATACATCTGGTCTTGTGGTAATACGATAGTTCATTCTACCCCAGTCAGTTTTGCCATAAAATGTAGGTTTAACTGAAAGTGGTTTGTCTGAATAGCGACCATTCGCTGTATGTAGTATATAACCACGACGTTCCATTAGATGGTTGAAGTAGTTATTGTTTGTTCCATGCTCGAAACCAGCGATATAAGCTGCTTTCTTTGGAAATCCAAATGGCTCTTTACCTGCAAAGATTGGTGAGTCATTTGAGAGATACATATATGGATAATAACCAGCTTTGTAAATATGTCCTGAACCATCATCTACTGTAGCTGAAAAAGTTACACCAAATTCCATGTATGGTCCAAGCATTGTGTTTCTGTGAATTACATACCAGAACTCGATTACATCGTCTTGTACTTCGATTGGTTCTGGAACGATAGCTTTCATAGCATTTATATCAGCTCTGATACAATATGCCATCCAGCGGCTTTCTGTATAAGTCAATGGAATAATATCATAGTCAAATACTGGGTCGATAACACCCTGACTTATGATGTGTATTCTGTCTCTATCCATTGGTAGAGGTGGAACTTCACCTTCTGCCAACCATGGATAACTATATTCATTAGCATGTAAACCCATTGTTATAACCTCCTGAATCTTTTTTTTCGATATTTATGTTTATACAAGAAACTACTATTATGATCCCTGACTGATTGGGAACTGCTGACGTAGTCCATACTTGTATGGTGTTGCATATCCTCTATAGCTGGCTGGACGCTCATATGTCTCTGTCCAAAGAACAACTGCTGGAGGAATAACTAGATCAAATACAAATGAAATAAGACCTGTAACTTCCTGAATCTTGATCTCTGCACCCATGTTATCAAAAGGTGTTGCCTGAGCAAACCAGTTAATAGCATCGCCAGAAGCTGTACGGGTATGTTCAGGTTTAATTTTAAAACGGTGACCCTGAATCATTTCCTTCATAGCACCAGGAAGCTCTGAAGGTAGGTATGTTAGCTGCCATTCGGAGCTAGATACGTCTGGTCTTGTGATAACCTTCATGTTAAATTTACCCCAATCGGTCTTTCCATAGAAATATGGAGGGGTTACCTGCTTATCGTCGAACTGACCTGTAGCACTGTGTAGTAAATATCCGTTACGGGACATTGCAAAGCCAAAAAAGTCGGTTCCTTTTTCTCCACCGTGAACTGTGCATCTGATATATGACATTTTCTTTGGAAATCCGAGTACACGACCAGCATCTACTGGTGCATCACCAGTAAGATACATATATGGATAATAACCAGCTCTCCACACATTACCTTTAGGATCTTTATAGCTGGTTGAAACTGTTACACCAAATTCGAGATATGGACCAAGCATTGTGTTCTTGTGGTCTACATACCAGTATTCAACTAAGTCTGCGTTTTCTCCATCCCATAGATCGAGAGGTGGATCAGGTACTAGACGCCTTCTTGTAGGCTCATCAACCCTGACAACAAAAGCTGACCAACGGCTGTCTGTATATGTGAGAGGAAGAACATCGATATCCCATAGTGGATCTGATGGATTAGCAATAATCCAGGATTTTATGTCTCTCTCTATAGGAGGAGGTGGAACCTCCTTTGTGAGTTCCCAATATTTCGTGGGGACATTTAAATGACTAGGCATATTAAAACCCTCCTTAC
>JBFFSH010000082.1:0-11586 GCA_041572575.1 Thermodesulfobacteriota bacterium | reverse complement strand
CGACCTTCGGGTTATGAGCCCGACGAGCTGCCATACTGCTCCACCCCGCGTCCGATTTAGAACTGGTAATAGTAAAAGAGTTAGCAACAAAGTCAATAGGTAAATGGCGAATAAATCAGTTTATGAGCTTACAGTGCTTATCTCAAGTATCCGGTCAAGCCTGAAATTGCACTTCTGCTTCCTTAAGTGACAATAAGCTATCAAATATGTATTAGTCCTTCTCTCAAGCACATCCAGAGGCTCAATCACCCTGTCTTTTACCGAGTCACTAAAAGGAGAGAGATACTTTATCTGAAGCTTTGCCTTGTTTATGAGCGCATCCTCAATAACCTTGGGAAGTATACTGTCACGCGGCTTATCAATCTCTATCCCCCCGCCCTGCACTCTTACAAGATCCTTAAGTGTATTGAGCCTTATACCACGCCTGCGGAGGTCTTTTATAAAATACTCCAGCACGTCTTTTGTTATCTCCACATCGGCCATAGCCCTGTGGTAGCCTGCAGTGGGAATACCCAGTGTCTTTGCGATCACACCCAGGTTATTGGTGGGAAAAGTGTAAAATTTCCTGGCTATCCCCAGAGTATCAACTATGGGGTTTTTCACTGAAATATCCGTAGTAAAATTAAGCTCCGCGTCCAGAAACCCTAGGTCAAACCGTGCGTTATGAGCCACGATTACCGAGCCTGCAAGAAACCTCTGTATGTCCTCTGCAATATCCAGAAAATACGGCGCGTCGGATACGTCTTCATCATGAATCCCATGTATACCTGTAGCAGAAATGGGTATTTTTATCCCGGGATTTACAAGCGTTTCGTATGTGCCTAGAGTTTTGGAGTCTCTTGATTTAACGATGGCAATCTCACAGATCTTATCCCCTGCAATGGGGTTTAGACCCGTGGTCTCGACATCGAGAATACAAAACTCGACGTCCTCAATCCTGCTTGCCAACATGTCAGAGAACATAATAATATTATATTAAGAGTTGTAGCTAAAAAGTAAAATCAATAGATAGAATTAATCAGTATCGTTATATTTTGGTAGGAGCAAACAAAAAAGGCCGGGGGTTTATTCCCGGCCCTTGATTACATATCCTAAGTTTTAGTTGTTTGATTATTTAAATTCAGATTCGTCTATCTTTCTTAGTCTTAGTATTGCAAAAAAACCAAGAACTATCGCAGCCAAAAGCATTCCCCACTGGCCCATCGTAGGAACTATCACGATCAAGTTTAAAAACTCTCAATGATCTCTTTGCCGCCATTTGAGATTATTTTTTTTGCAAGCTGTTCAGCGAGCTTTATATTTTCATGAGTTGCCCCTGAGACTGTATCTTTAACCAAATCCTTGCCGTCAACTGATGCTACAAACCCGGAAATTTCAATTTCAGTGTCATTGCTAATCTCACAGTAACACCCAAGCGGTAGGCTGCAGTCACCTCCCATTTGTTTTACAAAATTTCTCTCTGCCCCGATGGCACATGTAGCGTCAGCATCTTTTAGCCTCGAGATAATTTCCCGTGTATCTTTGTCATCTATCCTGCTCTCTATGCCAATTATCCCCTGCCCGGGTGATGGGATGAGATCAGACACTGAAAAATGCTCTGTAATTTCACTTCCAAGCTCAAGCCTGTTTAGCCCCGCTGAAGCAAGCACTATAGCATCATACTGTCCATCTATAAGTTTTCTTATTCTCGTATCCACATTTCCCCTGAGTGGTTTAATGTCCAGATCGTCTCTTAGTCTTTGAATCTGCACCTGCCGGCGGAGGCTTCCAGTGCCTACAGTTGCACCAGGGGGCAGGTCTGCAAATTTCACATGTCCATTAGATAGCAATGCATCCCTTGGGTCTTCACGTTTTAAGAAAGTAGAGATTTCCAGTCCCGGCGGAAGCTCATAAGGCACATCCTTCATACTGTGAACCGCTATATCTACCTTGTCGGCTAAAAGCGCTTCCTCTATCTCTTTTACAAATAGCCCCTTGCCTCCAATTTCAGCAAGCGGTCTGTCGGTAAAACTGTCCCCGGAGGTTCTTATAATTTTGAGATAAACAACAAGCTTTGGGAAAATGGTCTGCAGGGAGTCCTTTACGAAGTTTGCCTGCCATAGCGCAAGCTTACTGCCTCTCGTTCCAATCCTTAGAAGGCTCTTCATCAGACTCATCATCCACCAGTGTTAGTTTAGTTTGGAGATCAAACAGTTTTGTAATAGCATCTACATATATCAGACCCGAATATCCGGAAGACTCTTTTTTGAGGTTTGATAGAGGGCTGTGTAGAAGTTTGGAGATTAGAGAAGAAGCCATCTTCTCGATTATTTCTTTTTCATCACCTTGAGAATTCTCAAGCTTCCTGAGCGCCTTATCCGTCTCAAGGTTCTTTATAAGCTCAAACCTGTTCTTAAGCTCGACTATTGCCGGAAAGACCTTCAGCTGCTCTATCCAGTGAGAAAATCGATCAACCCTTTCGTTTATTATCTCTTCTGCTCTTTTAGCGCTTTTTTTTCTACTCTCTATGTTTTCTTCAAGCACGCCGGCAAGGTCATCTATGTCATAAAGGTACACATTCTCAAAATCATGAATCCTTGGGTCAATGTCTCTTGGCACGGCAATGTCTATAAGGAATATCGGCTCGTTTTTTCTTACGCCGAGCGCCTCATTAAGGTGGTGAGGCTTAATTATGTAATCGATGGAATCTGTGGCGGTGATGATAATATCGGCATGGTTTATGTGGTAATAAACCTCTTCCATACCCACAGCTTTGCCTCCCAGATTCTGGGCAAGCACCCTTGCATTATTTATATTCCTGCTTGCTATTATAAGCTCGTTAATTCCCACGTTTATAAGATTTTTTGCCGCGAGTTCTCCCATCTCTCCCGAACCTATAAGCACGGCTGTTCTCTCAGAGAAATCATCGAATATCCTCTTTGCAAGCTCCACAGCGGCGTAGCTTATAGATACCGCCTGAGAGCCAATACCCGTTTCCGAACGTACTTTTTTGGCCGTAAAAAATGCGCTGTGAAAAAGTTTATTAAGTATAAGACCCGTACTGTCGGCCTTTGTAGCAGTCTTATACGCATCTTTAACCTGCCCCAGAATCTGAGGCTCTCCTACGACCATCGAGTCAAGACTCGACGACACCCTGTACAGATGTCTCACGGCTTGTGCACCCGTGTACAGATAGAAATGAGAGTTAAGCTTATCTGAGCTTATTTTGTTGTAATTGCACACAAACTGCTTTATCTGATCAGAGCATAATTCAATATCCTCGGCAATGGCGTAAAACTCAATGCGGTTGCATGTGGAAATAATGATACACTCTTCAAGCACTGTGTCTGTCAGAATTTCGGACAGTACACGCTCTGTATCATTACCGCTAAATGAAAGCTTTTCCCTAAGCTCAACAGGTGTATCCTTATAACTAATACCTAATGTAAATATGTTATGCATTTGGCAGCTCTAGTATGTGCTTGATATATGCTTATACATAAGGCAAAAATTATGCCAGTCTTAAAAGATCAAGATATACATTAGATAATATATAACACAAATAGATCAGATTATAAACCACCGCTTGATGGAATAATGTAGACTTCTTCGGTCTGTACGTCGGCAGGTTGATTATAAACATGCAGGATCATCTCGGCAACGCCTGCAGGCTCCATCATCTTCGATTTATCCCATTTTTTCTTACCAAGCTTCCCCCAGAGTGGAGTCTTTGTCGGTCCCGGAAGGATGGCCGATACCTTAATACCTTTTGACCGCAGTTCTTCCCTTATTGAATTACTGAAACCAAGCAGCCCGAACTTTGAGGCGCAATATGCGCTCCAGTTGGGAAATCCAATCTTGGATGCGTTTGAGCCTATGTTGAAAATATGCCCGCCCTTTTCCATATGTTCTAGTGAATGTTTTGTTATAAGGAACGCGCCCGTGAGGTTTGTATCGATAGTGTTCTGCCAGTCTTTGAGGTCTGTATCGTATATGGAACCAATGGAGGCTACGGCCGCATTGTTTACTACGGCATCAATCCTGCCGGTGATCTTTACGGCTTTTGCTATAAAACGCTTAACCTGGGATTCTTTACTAATATCACACACAGACGTTACAGCCGCTGAACCTGCTTTTTCAATCTGCCTTTTTAGAGTTTTCAGGTCTGATGCCGTCCTTCCGCAGGCCGCTATTATAAAACCTGCCCTTGCAAAAGTAAGCGCGGTCTCCTTTCCAATGCCTTTACCCGCTCCTGTTATGAGTACTACTTTTTTCATTTATTATTTGATATTGCTCTGCCCGATTAGACTCAGGAACTCAGCCCTTGTCCGCTCGTCTTTTTTAAACACCCCGAGCATGGAGCTTGTGAGCATGTTTGCCCTTGCCTTCTTTACACCGCGCATTGCCATGCAAAGGTGATACGCTTCCACCACCACCGCTACCCCGTGGGGACTTAAGGACTCATTCAATATATCTGCTATCTGCATGGTCATCCGCTCCTGCACCTGAAGCCTGCGTGAATAGACTTCTATGAGTCTTGGAATCTTGCTAAGCCCGATGATCTTTCCGTCGGGCACATAGGCCACATGACATTTGCCAAAAAACGGAAGCATATGGTGCTCGCACAGGCTGTAAAACTCCACGTCCTTTACCACCACCATCTCATCATACTTCTCATCAAATATTGCGTCGTTTATAACTTTATGAGGGCACTGGGTGTAGCCGGAAGTAAGCTCATCCTTGTACATCCTTGCAACCCTCGATGGAGTATCTGCTAGCCCCTGCCTCTCAGGATCTTCTCCTATCTCAACAAGCATATCCTTTATCAAATCTTCAATTGGCATATTTTATGTCTTTCTCCTCAAAGTATTCAAAGTAGTTGTTCTCGGTCTCCCAGAGCTTAAGGTATACGAGATTACAATCCTCTACATTACTCTTTAGTTTACCCCAAAAATACCTGACTATGTTTTCGCCCGTGGACTGATTAGAAGTAAAATAGTCTACCTCAATATCGAGCCTCTTATGATCGAGATCGGAAATTATATTATTTACTGAGGAATCCAATTCATTTAAATGAACTATCATGCCGGTATCCGGATTGATCTGCCCCTCTACCCTGACTTCGAGATAATAGTCATGGCCGTGACCTCTTGGGTTGGAGCATTTGCCGAATACTCTTGAATTTTCCTCTGGTGTGAGCCTGTCAAGCGAGAGCCTGTGCCCTGCGGAGAAGGAATAAATTTTAGTAAGGCAGCAGTGTTCAGGAATATTTACAGAACTCATTTATCCCTCCAGTAATCCACATAAAGCTCCGGTGTCTCATACAGTCTTATCCTGTGCAGTCTGCAGCTGTGAGATTCAAGCCTTTCGCTTATCACATCCCACAGCACCTTTGCAATGTTCTCTGTAGTAGGGATAAGATCGGTAAACGCGGGGTTGTCTTCATTTAAAAATTTATGGTCAAAGTCTTCGAGCGCATCCAGAATAATGGGCTTTAGATCGTAGAGGTTAATTATCATCCCCGTTTCGGGATCGATTTCACCCTGCACGGTGGTCTCGAGCACATAGTTATGCCCGTGCCCGTGCGGGCTTGTGCATTTGCCGAATACCTCGTTGTTTTTCTCATCCGACCAGTTCTTGTTCCAGTACCGGTGCGAAGCCGAAAAACTCACTCTTTTTGTAAGTAAAGTCTTGTTTGCCATCTCTTGTTTTTAAGAAAACCGATATATTATCACAGGATTGGTATGATGGAAGGTGTGTTTTGTTTCCATTCGCAGTATTACTGTCATTCTGAGCCGCGGCGAAGAATCTAAAAACAAGATGCTTCGCATACGCTCTAGCATGACAAATCTGGATTCGGAGATTCTTCTATCCACTACATTACGGTCAGAATGAAGGGAACCAAACGCATCGAACAGTTCCTTCGGCAGGCTCAGGACAGGCGAAATGCGAGTGTTATAAATACATCTTATAAGTGCGTGCTATTCTATTAATAAAACAAAGTCATACACCTTAACCCCAAAAACCCAAAGGTTTAGGGTTTAACCCTGGATTTATGGGTTTTTGGGTCTAAATTACAAAAAGGGTAGAATCCCCTTTTTTACGTTTAATCAGGGAATATCTACTACATATCTTGCGCTACCAATAAACCCAGAAAAGAACAACTCGTCATATATTCCAACTAAATATCTCCCATTTCCATTAAAGTGAGATAAATCAGAGACAAATCCGGTATCCAGCTGAAAATAATATAAATTATCACCACAAGAAATAAAATCAGGGAAAATATCTATACTATTATCGCTATCTGTATGGATTACTTCTATATGAAAGTCTGTATCGCTAGGTGCTTGTCTCAGTTGAATCCAAACTGTTGGATTAGATTGACTAGTATTTGTACAATCACTGTCATCTATAGATGTGAATAATCTATGTCTTCTATCACGGTCTGAACATGAACAGTCATCATCAATTGTGACTCGGTTACCCTTTACAGCATGTGTGTAATCCAAGGATATACCCGTAATAAATGCAGACAATAATATCAATACAAAGTATCTACTCATTTTAAACTCTCCTTTAAGATTAAATTGCTATACCAGCCTTCAATGGTTATAGCTAGTTAGACTAATAACCGAGTAATCTAAGTATCACATTCGACTATCGAATTATTCGATCATAATCAAATAATGATTGTCAAGTCTTATGTTATGTGATCTAAATATATGTAAATCTTCATGGCCCTATTATTTTATCTATAATAAATATCCCCTTTATAAATAGTGTCTGTCACTATTAATTAGGTGATATTCGCCTTCATTAAGCCATGAGCGGCAATCTCGTAGTTAAGATTAAGATAAAATGTCTCTGGTATAATAAGTTAGAAGAATCTCGATAAAATAGTGTCTGTCACTATTTTTTACTATTTTTCTATCGGTGCAAGGATATCTGGTTTTGTGGGGTTGTGTGGTTAGGTAAGTCCTGTACTCACCTCTTCTGTCCAGACCTTGAAGCTTTTCAGCGTGTTGGGGCCGAACGTGTGGCTGATCGCAACATCAGCGGCATCTCGACCTCGCGCGATCAGCACTCGGCCGATACACGGCACGTTGTACCGAGCATCAAAGGTGTACCAATGACCGCCAAGGTATGCCTCAAACCAGGCGGCGAAATCCCCCGGGCCGTATGGCGGTAGTATGCCTATGTCGCTCAAGTATCCAGTGCAGTAGCGTGCCGGAATGTTCATGCAACGGCACAGTGCAATGGCGAGATGCGTGTAATCACGGCAGACGCCGGTCCGCTCATTGAAAGCTTCCCAGGCTGTCTTCGTGGCGCGGGCATGTTCGTAACCATAGGTGATATGTTGATGGACGAAATCGCAGATGGCCTGGACGCGTCCCCATCCAGTGGGCGATTTGTCGAATAGGCCCCAAGCCACATCGGACAACAGATCGGTTTCGCAATATCGGCTTCCCAAAAGGAACACCAGGGTCTCCTCGGGAAGATCTTGCACTGGGTGCTGATGGGCCGAGGCGGCGACCAAATCCGGTTCACCCGTATCGTTCACGACCGCATCGGCAGTAAGCTGGATCTCGCCCTTCGGTGCGACAATCCGGCTGCACCTGTTTCCGAAGGCATCACGATAGGTAGTAATATGGATGGACGGCCTGATGATGAGGTGATCGGGAACGATGATGTCGGAGTCGCGCGTAAAATGGATGTGTAACGTCAGTATCATAGGCGTTGGCTGCGGACAGTCGTAGATTAACTCGTAGCCGACTCGTATCTGCATGATTAACCTCCTTAAGTAGTGTCCCAACGATGAGTGGAGTAAGCACGATAACTCATTGATGGAGTATACGGTGTATTGTAACTATATAGAAATTGTCTGAATAATATTATACCGTATCATAAAATTTCATATTAATGTCAAACATGTCTTTGAAAGAAAAAGGGTAAAAAAGGGGATAAGAGAAAAAGGGGACGCTTGTAAATGCTCAGTAATTAAGTAACCAAATTAGTATATATTAATAACTAAGGAGGTGCTTAATGAAATACCATGAGATAGTGGTAGTAAAGAGATGGATACCAATACTCAAAGAATACGAGAGAACTAAAGCCAAAGTAACTCCCAGGCCCTTTAAGTTTGTAAAAGACCTCTGTGAAGCCCATCATATACACAAAAAAGAACTAAGAAGATATTACCTAAAATGGATTGAGGGTGGAAGGAAAGAAGAGTCTTTGTTTCCACAAAAAAGAGGTCCGAGACCAGGGAGCCGTAGAACCCCTAAAGAGATAGAGAGAAATATAATAAAGGCATACAGACGGTTTGGCTCAAACCGTTATGAGCTTGTGTTGATGTTCAAACCTTATTATCTGGATAAAACTCCTTCTCCTGCCACGATGGATCGTATCAAAAACAGATACCCGCTTAATGAGAGCGAGAAGAAAGTAATAAAACGTTATGAGAAGAAAGCCCCTGGGGAGCTTGCCCATATTGATTTAAGCAGTGTTCCAAGTGATATAACACATAAGCTCAAAATAAAGAATCTTTACATAGCGGCTCTATGTGATGACTGTACCAGACTTGTTTATATAGAGATTGTAAGGGATAAAAAGGCATCAACTATGACATATTTTATGGCAAGGTCACTGTCGTGGTTTAAGCAGATTTATGGCTTTGAGTTTGAAAGAATTATGTCGGATAACGGGGCAGAGTTTAAGGGTAAGCTTGAGTATGAACATCCGTTTGAAATGATGTGTAAGGAGCTTGGAGTAAAACATACATATACAAGAATAGGAAGACCACAGACAAACGGGAAGATAGAAGCATTTTTTAAGATAGCGAAAAAAGAGTTTTTCAGTCCAAACAAGTTTGATTCAATGGAGGATTTAATATTAAATCTGGGTAATTATTTATTTGAATATAATCATCTGAGAAGACATGGAGGTTTGAACTATGAAACCCCTTTTGATAAACTACAAAAAGTTACCGAATTACTGAGCTAGTACAACCCTTCTCTTTTTACTTACAACACTACTTACTATCAAATTTTATTACTTTCCAGTCTTTTGTCAAGCTATTTGTTGACATTAATTCCTCACACCTATTAATATAAAACTCTGTTGGCCCGTCTTTTCCATATTCCTTAATGATATCCTTAAATTTTTGCAGTGCAGCACTAAAGTTTTGTTCCTTATAAATATTCAAGGCTTGATGATATTTATCAACTAAAGTGGTAATATTATCACTTACTTCTTCTTTAATATCAATCAACTCATATACACTTGTCGATACGGTTTTACCTTTAACTTCAATAGGCCCTATCTCACGAGTAATGAACAGGCCGGCTGTTTTATTTAATGTGTCTTCACTTATTAATATGTTAGTAGCGAAGTACTTGTTTAAAGATTCCATCCTGGACGCTAGATTTACCGAATCTCCTACAACTGTGTAATCAAATACCCTGTCGCTACCAAGATTTCCTACAATAGCCTCCCCCGAATGTATACCAACTCTAAACGATATGCGTGGAAGTCCGTTTTTTTCAAAATCCTTATTCTTTTCTTCTAATAGCTTGATTGAGGCCACTGCGGCCTTACACGAATTTATTTCATCATTTTCAGACTCTATGGGTGCACCCCAAAACGCCATAACGCAGTCACCAATGTATTTATCTATTACTCCTTTGTTTTCAATGATTTCATCGGTAAAAAGGTTTAGCACATCAATAAGAATCTTAGATATTTCCTCAGGTGAGGTTTTTTCAGCAAGAGTAGTAAATCCTGAAATATCTGCAAAAAATATAGTAACCCTCTTTTTCTGTCCGCCGGGCTTAATCAGAGATGGGTTATTAAGAAGATACTCGGCTACCTGTTTGTCCATATACTGAAGAAGGGTTTTTTCAGTCAGCTCTCTTTTCTTTCCTTCTGTAGCATAACTATAGGCAACTGCGACAATAAAACTCAATATGAGTGAAAAAAGCGGATCAATATGGTTTAGATATATTGCAAATTTGAAAAGCAGAATATCAACCACTGTTATAACAGAGAAAACAATCACAAAATAAGAAAGATTTCTAAGTAGAGACGGACTTTGCAGAATATAATAAATGCTAAAAAAACATATCAATATAATTAATATATACAGAATAAAATTTGGTACTTTATGAATGAAACGGTTGTGATAGAAATTATCTATTGTTGTTGCATGAATATTAATTCCGGTAGATACCGATGCCACTGTCGTAGGTCTTAAATCATATAAACCCGGGGCTGTAAGACCAATTAGGACTATTTTCCCTTTAAAATAATCTTTTGCTACTACCGGTGTTTTTGACTGCTGACTGTCTAGATAACTTTTTATGATGTGAGAGGCAGAAAATGATTTAAATGCCTGATCCTTACTATAATAATTAAGTATCAAGTTTCCATCTTCCACGGGAAGTTTATTGCCGTTACCATATAACTTTCCGTCTTTGAGACTGACAATATTTTTATCCAATAGAAAATTGATAAGAAAATGAGGTACAACATACTCGCCCACTCTAAAAAAGAACGACATTCTCCTGTAAATGCCATCACCATCGGGAGCAAGAGTCACATTTCCTGAACTAACTACTGCATCTTTTATTAGATCAATAGGAGTAATAACTGATTTAAAACTCATATATGTTCTGGTACTGCTGTCTACAGATATACGGTCTAATAACTTCTTGTCATTTTCGGATAATTCATAAAAACTTTTAGTAAGAAACACGGGCATATATACATTTTCGTTGCTTTTTATTGCGTCTGCAAATATCTTATCGTCTTCAAAACCATAAGAAGAAGGCTCAGTGAAAAGCACATCCACAAATACAGCATCAGCCTCTGAAAGATATTCAATCAATGGAGCATAGATTTGCCTTGGCCATGGCCAGTTTATGCCTTCCTTATTTATATCGTCTAAACTTCTCTGATCGATCTCAACTATTACTATATTGCTAGATATGCCGGCATCTATAGGCGATTCAGGGTTCAGATATCTTGAAAAAAGATCAAATGTAGCGTTCTTAAAATCATTGGTAACCCCCATATACGAGGTTAAAAGCACTAAAAGCGAACACACCACTCCAAGTATTAAAGTTCTTTTTATTTGTTCATTAAACAAGATAGTTCAATTTCACTCCATTACACATAAAAAACAGGTGGTTAGTATATCTTAAATAATCTGAAAAAGATGCTGAATATAATCAAATATTAAATTATTTTAAGTGCGCTTAAAAGAATATAAAGCGCAAATATAATTATAGAAATTCTTCGTATTAGCCCTGTAATACCACCAATCTCAATACCTATTTTCTCACCACAACCCGGGCATGTATCAACTTTTAGCCCAATTTCGTAACCGCACTCTTTACACTTCGTGACTTCGAGCATATGCTTTCCCCGGTAAAATCAATAAATCCTGATAATATAAATTATACATGGAGCTCGCATAGAACAGAGCTATAAGTAATGCAGAATCTCCTTTATTTTATTAACTAAATCTACATTTCTGTTATTAAATCTAAATTCCATCTCTTTTAGATACAAAACAAAGTGTTTTCTGTCAATTCCATTGTATCT
>JBFFSH010000081.1:0-11881 GCA_041572575.1 Thermodesulfobacteriota bacterium | reverse complement strand
GAACTTCTGCGTGTCTTAAATATCTTATTATTTGCTCTGGCGTGTAACGCTTCCTGGGCATTTCCCTTGCCTCCTATTCATAGGGTTTATTACCTAAAATTCTAACTTGTAATCTGGTACTATTATAGGGGGGAAGGTCAATTTTTCATAATCCAAAAATAAATATAAAAAACACAGATAAGATTAGAAAGGCTAATCACCTATCTCTTAATCATAATACAAGATCTTATATGTATTATGATCATTCAGACAGAGAATTGAATTATATGCCGCCTTTATATGAATACATAATAGATGGTCACTCCTGGCTAGACTCTTCATGGTCTGGACCACAAAGCATTTATACTTTAAAAGGAAAGTATTCTATCATCAAGAACTTAGATTTTGGAATACACGGTACTTATAAAAATTATAAAGCAAAAGGCATGAAATACGATATAGAAGATGCATCTATCTTTGATAACAACTCATTATCAATCTCAATTAGCAACTTACCACACAATGAAGATTTAATATTTTACATAAAATTATATTTAGAAAACATTCATAAGACTAAATTGAAAATTTATAATCACGACAAACTCATATGGCACAAAACAATAAAAAACACTGTAAGACATCCTCCATTAATAAGCGATTTAAGGATAACACCTAATAATAAAGATATTAAATTGTCATTTGAAGTAAATGAAAATCTTCATGATAAGAAAATCGGCTTAAAATATATTAAGATCTTTAAAGCGATAAAAAAACAGTAATTTAATAAACATGAGAAAGATTTCTAAAATCTTTTAGATATTTATCAGCAATATTATTTAACGAATATTTCTTTGATATTAAATAGCTATCTGAGGCAATTGATCTCAATTCATCTTCAGAACTTATTAATTTCTTTAACACTACATATAGATTATTCACAGGATCACCAGTTAAAGAATCAAAATACAAACCTGTTTTTCCTTCTTCTATATAATCATTAAAACATTCTAAATTCGATACTAATGGGATACAGCCATGAGACATAGCTTCTACAGGTGCCAAAGGGAGGGCCTCACCTTTTTCAGCTATTGAGGGGTATACAAAAAACTTAGACTCTTTGTAATGTGAATTTAAAACTAGTTGATCATAAATTGGATCAACCCAAACAATTTGATTTTTTAGAGATTCCGATAACTTCTTTAGGAACCAAGTTCACATAAGGCCTTAATAAAGAGTCTATTATACTTTTCAATTCCACCTGTAGATGAAAAAGCCTTTAGATATAGAAACAGTATATTCAAATATTTATTATTTATACTTAGACTACTTAAAAATAGGTGCTATTACTACTTAATGATACCTGCTAGAACTTTCTTTTAATTCAGCACATATGTTATTGGCAATTACTTTATTAGCATAGACAGAAGGATGTCCATCAGGAATCTTGTATTCATTCTTACTAGGATCAAACAGATCGGTAAAATCAAGATACTCAATACCTTGTTTATCAAGGTATATTTTTAATTGGACTATATAATTTCTCCCTTCTATAAATTTAGAATTGACAGGATAAAAAAGCACATAAAATTTACTATCCTTGAACTGATTACTAAACTCCAAGTGTGATTCTCTAATTATCCTGTAAGTTAAGTAAATGTGTTCTTCACTAATAAATGGCAGATTTATTCTAAAGTATTTAAGAATACGGCTTTTCCCTATGATCCTGTATGCAATATTTAGGTATGGACGCCCCTCTTGAAAATTACCGGATCTTACTAAATTATCATCTTCATCTAAATAGTAATAAGGGTGATAATTTGCAAATGTGGTCGACTGCTGCATCGATCCAACTACTCTATAAACATGCCAGGGGATAAAAACATATACAGCTGTACCAGTTTTATAATCTATCTCATTGGCAATTTCATTTGTCTGTAGCTTCGCAAGCATCTGTTGTGTTCCATATCCACCATACCCGTAATTGTAAGTCATAAATTTATTTAAACATTTGGATGTGTAAAATGGTATTGTTTCATTATCGTTGGCTGCACCCCAAACAAACGATCCACCAAAGAATATTAGAAATTCCTCTTTATTTTGACCTGGTGAAACTGGAGTCATCCTTCTATGATATTTATCTGTGGTAGCTATATAATCATAAACAATGGTATCTCCAGTTTTATTATAATCACGAAATCTTATATTCGATGTTGGCTTTTTACCTAATATTTCATCTTGTAGTATTGTACCTCCATCTGTTATAGTTCCATCAGAATTAATTGTATATGACTTGGAAACTACCACTGTATTTGATTCCGATTGATTATATAGATTAAGTGATATCTCCAATAATACCACTATCCATATTGGCAAAGAGAGTCCTATAAGAATAGCCTTTATTTTATTATTAACTCGTTCAGATATTAATAAGTGTATAAACAGTGCTAGTAAAACACATGTTATTTGAAATAACCATATTATTATTTTTAGATGAAGACCTTCAATATGACTATCTTCACTAAAAATCATAGCTAGCGTCCACTGGTTAACTACTAAACCAATTACTAAAACAAATCTGGATAGATTATTCATAAAACTATACAAGGACTAAAATGTGGATTGAGAGTATTTAAAACAGCGTATAAATAAATGGCGCTACGGCAGAGCTTTGGGCAAATACTATTAATAATCCGAAAATCAGAAGAACCAGTATCATAGGCGTAAGCCACCACCATTTATTTTCCAAAAAGAACTGAAGCAGTTCACCCATGACCCCCATTCTCTCACTCATATTTTTTAAAAATCCCATAATATTTTACCTCTTAATTGATTTTGTTTTTAAGATTATTTTTATTAAGATAATTTTGATTTGTCTATAATAAAATTTCCAAGCACAAGGTAATCCATTCCGCTTTTATAAAATGAATTAAATGCTTCGGCAGGGGTATTAACAACAGGTTCACCTTTTAGGTTAAATGAGGTATTTAGAATCACGGGTACTCCTGTTTGTTCTCCAAAGCTTTGAATTAGATTATAGTATTTGGGATTTAGCTCTTTGTATACTGACTGGAGTCTTCCGGTTCCATCTACATGAGTAATTGCTGGAAGGACTTCTTTTTTATCCTCTTTTACATCTGTAACATAGAGCATAAACCTGGTTGGATACTGAATATCAGATTCTTCAATATCAAAATATTCAGTCACTTTTTCTGATAAAACCGAAGGAGCGAATGGTCTGAACGGCTCCCTGAATTTGATTTTCACGTTAACAATATCTTTCATATCAGTCCTTCTTGGATCAGCTATAATGCTTCTGTTTCCAAGCGCTCTGGGCCCCCATTCAAACCTTCCTTGATACCAGCCTATTACCTTTCCATCAACAAGGTAGTCTGATACTTTTTCTATCAGCTTTTCATCACTTGAAACTTTTTCATATGGTATATTTTCATTTTCCAGAAATTCAGATATCGAATCATCTCCATGTTGCTTTCCCCAGTAAGCGTGCTCCATCACAAACTCTCTTGGTTTTCCTAAAAGAGCATGATAACCATATAGCGCCGCCCCTACCGCACCCCCGCCATCACCCGCTGCGGGATGAATATAAATTTCATCAAAAGGTGTATTCCTCAGAACTTTCCAGTTAGCTACACTATTAAGAGCTACACCGCCTGCCATACAAAGCTTGTTATATCCGGTCAGTTCATGAGCTTTTTTGGCAAGTTTTACAACAAGCTGTTCTGTAACCACTTGTATACTTGCGGCAATATCTGCATAGTACTGATTACTTTTTACTAATTCATTATAGTCTGATGGCTTTTCTCCAAAATAAGAAGGATAACCACTGCTTTCAGTAAAGAACAATGCTTGGGGATCGCGCGGATCACCAAAAATATCTTCAAATTTAGAGCTAAAAGTTTTTTCAGTTGAATAATGAAAACTAAAATAGTCCATATTGAGTTCAAAGCTGCCATCATCGTAGCTGTTTATTACCTTGTAAACTTTATCCACATAATTTGGCTTGCCAAATGGGGCCATTCCCATCACTTTATATTCACCCTCATTTACCTCAAATCCTAAAAATGCGGTAAAGGCGCTGTAGAGTAGTCCAATAGAGTGTGGAAAGTTTATTTCTTTTAGAATTTTAATGTCACTGCCCTCACCAACACCTATTGTAGCAGTCGTCCATTCACCTACCCCATCTATAGTAATAATTGCAGACTTCTCAAATGGTGAGCAAAAGAATGAACTTGATGCATGTGAGAGATGGTGATCACTAAACAAGATCTTACTTTGGCTAATATTTAGTTTTTTTATAAGGTAGTTTTTAACCCAGAGCTTATCACCAAGCCATGTAATCATAGCTTCTCTAAAAAGCTTGGTAGATCTGGGGAAATTTTGCAAGGTTGAAAGAAGAAGTCTTTCAAACTTAACGAATGGTTTTTCAAAAAACACGACATAATCCAGCTGCTCAGCATCTATACCTGCAAATTCGAGGCAAAAATCTATTGCATTGTCCGGAAACTCGAAATCATGCTTGATTCTTGAAAATCTCTCTTCTTCAGCAGCTGCAATCAACTTACCGTCTTTTAGAATTGCAGCAGCAGAATCATGGAAGAAACAGGAAATTCCTAAGATGTACATTTAATATACTTTTAAGGTTAATTGGTTATAAATTGAAATATTAATTTCAATATTTATTTTTTATTAAATTCACTTCATTGAGAATTATTAATCAAAGATATTTCTAGATAATAAAAATATTAGATTATTTAGATACAGCTCCGCTACCTCACTTACAAAGTGAATAAGATCCAATATTGTTGATTTAGATCACATCAACGTCGTCTATATCAATTTCCACTGAAACTGCTCGTTGTATAAGATCAACCGAAAGTATCAGTCTGTATTGACCTCTTCTTTCAATCACCTTTCCGTGGGCCCCTGCAAGAGGTCCATTAATAACTTTTACTTGCTTTCCTTCAACTAAAAACTGATAGGGATCATAGTTTAAACTACTTTCTAATAGGCCTTTTATAGAATTAATTTGCTGATCAGGAATCGGTGTTGGATTACCATTAACTCCTAGTATCCTTACTACTCCTTTTGTAGTAAGAACATCCATCTTTTTGCCAATATCGAGATTTACAAATATATAACCTGGAAAAAGCGGAAGCATCACCTTTTTATTTCTATCCTTCCACCTATTAACAACTTCTCTAATTGGTAAAAACGTGTCGATATTTTTATTTATTAAAGATGAATTAACTGCCTTCTCGTGCCTCACAATTGTATAAACAGCATACCAGCATTTATGTTTATGATTAATGTTTATATCTGGAAGATTCATCCCCCACCTTCGTACTTCTTACATTATATTTTATTTCATTAATTAACCAATTTTTTTCATTCCATGTCAGCTTCCAATTAATATCACCATATGATTTTTTAAATAAATCTTCTTTAATATTATTGTAAGAGATAATAAAATCTCCATCAACTGTAGCATTATTATTATTTAATTTAACTTGATTAAATTTTATATCATATGCAACTATATCCAGAATCTCAAAGTTTTTTTTATACATTTTAAAGACCTTATTCATCGATACCCCATTTTCTACAGCTTTAGGATCAAATAGAGCACCTAACTTCTTGATATCCCTGTTTTTATATGCAAATATATAGTCGGAAATTGCAGTGTATACAGAAGATTTATCCGGGAATTTACTGTTATTATTTCCAATGGAGGCCAATTCTAATAATTCTTTTTCACTTAAATCGTTGGTCTTATTAGTTCTCTCTAATGTTTTTCCTGATATCCAGGGCTTTGGTTTATTTTGGTCGCTGTTTTTTGTTTGCTTCTTTTGTTGAAAATTCGTAATTTCTTTTTTCTCTTTACCCTCAATGGGTAATTCTTTTACAACAATATTATTCTCAGACATCCCATCCTTACTCTTTTCTAATACCAAAATATCTCCGGGTTTAATTTTATTTCTATTTATAGAGTTTTGCCTCTTTATATCCTGAACCGAAATATTAAATTTATTAGACAATGACCACAAGCTGTCACCTTTTTGCACTTTATAATTAATTGGAAATTTAAATCCCTGTTTCTCATTAATAGATTCAGAACTAGAAGTATCTTCAATAGATTTTTTTTCTTTATGACTGGGTGGTAACCGTTCAAGATCTTCGCCTATCTCAACCATTGCAATATCTTCACCTATTGACGGTTCTATGTACTTATACTGGGCTATTTTTTCTAAAGATTCATCAGCATCAATCTTATAATTGTCAGATTCATTTCCCAATTTTACATGTTTTGGTTCTAAATCTTCTTCTACTCCAATTTGCATCTCCTCGCTCTTGTCTGCTGATTCACTTAATATCCGCTTATTTGCAGGGCCCTTATCATTTGTGTCTTTATATTCTTCATTATGTTCTAATTTATCAGCTTGCTTTACTGATCCGTCTTGAACAGGAGCAAATAACTTTGCAGTAATCTGTGATTCCTTTTTCACTTTTTCTTTGCCAATATTAATATCTTGCTGTAAACCGTTATCTGTATTGATAATATTTTTGGAAATATAAAACACTGGGACTATTAATAGAACAGATGCTATAACAGCTATAAAACTTCTATTATTGAACTGCTTATAATCCATATTTTTAATTTTTATTGGAATATATGGATAATAATTTCTGTCATATTGTTCTCTTTTATCAGGGTCTATAAGAATATTATATGCTTCATTAATTTTTTTAGATTTTTCTAATCCTGATTCCCCTATTTTATCAGGATGATACAGTTTCATTAAGCGTATCCAGCTAGTTCTAATCTGATCTTCATCTGCACCTTGCGGGCACTGAAGCGTCTTATAGTAGTCCTCAAATTTATCCTCTTTGCCGGATGTAAAATAAGAAACCACCGATTTTGCCTGATCAATTATAAAACTATCGCTTATTTTTTTGCTTTTCGATACTTCTTTAATTATTTTATAATTTCTTGATTTTGAACCCCTTGAAATGTCAAAAACAATAGAGCGGTAGTGATGTCTATTGGATATACATTTTTCTATAAGCTGTCTAAAATCTCTTGTTGAGATTATCTCAGATAAGACTGATTCATAGTCTTTTTTCTCAATTTCAATCATATAACTGTTATTAGTGTATAGCTTCGAGTGAGATATCATCAAACCAAACAGTACCGCTTATCTTATTATTTAGTTTTCTTACAGGATCTCTTTTCAATTGTATCATCACTCCTTCACAACCACTCTCAGTAGCAAATAACTTCTCTTTCTTAATCCAGGGACTACTTCCACTCACATCTTCAGTTTTTGTTGTAACTCTGGAATTCCCACACATAATCTCTACATATACTCCACTTTTTGTAGTAATATCGGAATTTTTTTGGGCATAGGAAAGTAAATATTCAGTTTCGGGCTCTACTGGTATATATTTTTTAACATGATGAAAATTTATATTCTTCTCCCCATTGAACTCAATTTTTAAAGAATTTTCACCTGAATATCTTTCAATTCTATCTATTTCAATATTTGCTTCTCTTGTATTTGTTAATCTCCAGTCAAACCCTTTATTTTCTATATCATATTCAAAGTCACCATTCCAGATAAGATTAGTACCATGTAACTCTTTATTACCTTTATGCCAAATATCTGAGGCATATTTATATTTATTTTGAGAAATAAGAAATTCTACAAATCTATCTTTTAAATTCTCATCCAAATCGTCATGTTTATTAGCCATATTTTCCCAAAGATATAATGCGTCAGTTGTATATCGTTTTGATATTAAGTGTTCCAGATAGGCCTTTAATAACTCAAAACTACCCAATCTCTCTATAATATATTTTTTATTAACATCGAGTTTATCAAACAAAATAAATACATGCGCTCTTTTCCAATAATTGTTTTGTGCAACTTCAACTAAAGTATTTACGGCCAGTTCCTGCTCATTTATTCTTACAAGCTGTAGGCCTAAATCCCAATGCAGATCATTTGAATATGGAGTAATAGATTTTATATACTTTATAATTAACAGTGCATCTTCTGATCTATTTTCATTAAGTAGCGGCTCGGTTATATCAAGCCAGGCCTGTCTTAGTACAGGGTTTAATTCTATGGTATCTGTATAGTCCTTTAAGGAATTTTCAAAATCATATGAATAAAAATGATAATTAGCATTTGTCAGCCTAAGTTTCAACAAAGCATTAGAGTTCTGAATGCTTAATCGTCTTTTTAGATTTGATACACTGCTGCCTTTGTAAATATTCAGATTGTACACATTATAAGCAGTATATAAGACTATTAAGAAACTAGTCGCTATGAGGACTAATACTCCTTGCCTCTTTACTATCAATTCTCTTCTCATCAGAATAATAGTAGTAATATTTATATTTATATTTGTCCCGGCTGGAATCCAGCCTGTTTACTATTGTCCCTATAATTTTGCCTCTTACTTTGCGTATCTCTTCTATACTGGTCTTAAGCACGTTTTTTTGTGTTATACCAACGCTTGTTACAAGAAGTACCCCGTCTACAAGTCTGGACAAGAGTCTTGAATCAGCAAATGCCGCTATAGGAGCTCCATCTATTATTACGTGCTCATATTTTTCCTGGAGGGCAATTATTAATTCCTTCATTTTCTTCGAACCTAAAAGCTCTGCCGGATTTGGAGGTATAGGTCCGGAACTTATAAAATCAAGTCCGTCTATATCTGTTTTAGTTATGACATTTTCCACTTCACCCTTACCTACCAGATAGGTGCTAAGTCCCATTGAGTTTCCATTGGATGAATACAATTTGTGCAGTCTCGGCTTTCTCAGATCCGCATCTATTAAAATTACATTTAAGCTTGACTGTATCATGGAAAGTGCGAGGTTAGAGGCAGAAGTAGTTTTCCCCTCAATTGGCTGTGGACTTGTAACCAGAAGGGCTTTTGGAGGATGATCAGCAGATGAATACAATATAGAAGTCCTTATTACCCTAAAAGCTTCTGATACAACAGACCTTGGATTTGTATAAACAATCCTTTCAAGCTTATCAACATCTGCTTCCTCAGCCATGGGTACTGCACCAAGATAAGGAACATGAGGAAATTTCTTCTTTAATTCTTCTTCATCTCTTAGTTTGGTACTAAAAAATTCTATTCCAAATGAAATAAAACATCCAATCATAAGTCCGATCATTATTGAATAGATAAGATTGCCTTTCATATCAGGTTTAAAAGGTGACCTAGGCACGGTTGAATAATCCACAACCTGTACATTTGTCTCCTTAATAGCAGATGTTACTTCGGTTTCTTTTAATTTTGTAAGTAGTTCATTATAAATAGATTTATTAGTATCTACCTCTCTTTCCAATATCCTATATTGGATAGCCTGCTCATTGAGCTCAGAAGACCTTGTCTTTTTTTCTTCTACTTTCGCTTTTAATATCTCTTCTTTCTTTATAGTAGATTGATAATCTCTTTTTATTGAATCTGCAATTTCACTAAGGGTAGTTTTCAACTGTCCCTGAACACTATTTATCTGAGACCGGATTTTTTGTATATCGGGAAAATTAAGACCATATACAGCAGAAAGATTATCATACTCTGCCTTAAGCTGTGAATACGAAGAGCTTAGCTCCTGCACTCTTGGGTTTTCTATTACTTCGGGCAAATATGCATAATTACCATCAGTTACGTCTTTAATAATAGCTTGCTTTTTTAGTTTCTCTGTTTCAAGCTCAGAAAGCGCATCGGTTATCTCGACAAGCTGTTTATAGTTTAAATCTATATCCTTATCAAGTGAAATAATATCAACAGTCTTAGCAAATGCGGATAGCTCTTCCTCTGCAAGTTCTATTTTAGTTTTTACCTGATCTAGCTGGGTTCTTAAAAACTCCCTTGCTGATTTTGATGTGCCATGCCTTCTTTCAAGAAGCCATTCAATATATACATCTATAACCGTATCTGCAGCAAGTGCGGCGTATTGAGGGTCAGAACTCACATAACTAACCCTTGCAAGCCTTGTACTGCCAACAGGACCAACGCTAATACCTGAAAGAAATCCAAAGACTTGAGAATCTGTAATCTTTTTTTTAGGCTTTGATGATTTAGCTTCTTTATTAGCTGATTTATTTTTTTTTATTTGATCCTTACCATAAATTATAGATTTAACTGATGTAATAAGACCAGATATTTTATCTTCTTTATGGCTCTTAGTGCTCTTTTGCTGATTGCGATTACTTATTTTTTCGTTTAGTCTTTCTAATACCAAATATCCTAATGTCTTACTTTTTATTAAAGAAAATTGTGTCTGGTAGTAATCATAAGTATTGGTTCTTTCCGCTCGTGCCAGATCCTCGAAAGAGGTTATTTTTGGAATATCAGGTTTAATCTCAATAGTAGCTGATGCTCTATAGAGAGGAACGGTAGTTAGGGTTTTTACTATAGCTATTACTAATGATATTATTATACATGCAAGTATCAGCCATTTTCTTCGTATAATAATATCAAGATATTCTTTAACATTAATATCATCATCTTCATTATTTTCATTACCATAATTATTATAATGATATTCGCTTGGATAATATTCGTCCCATTCCCTAATTTCTCTACCGTTAGCTTTTACTGGATATCTGTTGTTATATTCTGTCATACTATATTACTATCAAATTAGTCTTCCGGAGGATCATAACCAAAATTAAATAAGCCAAAACCAAGCCCTACTCTCAATCCGTATAAAATCCTCTTTGATGTACTAAAACCTACTATAAGTGCATCTCTATCCTTTACAAGTGGATCCACAGCTTCTCCGCTCTGAATCTTGGTTAAGTCGACAGGTCTGATTTCCCTGTTACCATTACCCAAAAACCTTATGAGTTTAATGTTGCTTGCATCACCATAAGGAGCTACACCACCTGCTACTGTTATAATCTGACTTATTGTTGTCAGATCTTTTTTGATTGGATAGGCTCCCGTCCTCTGCACAGCACCTTCAATATATACATTGCCAGCAGGTGGAACATAAACTACATCACCGGGTTTCATAACAACATTTATATCAGAATTGCCATTTAACAATAGTTCGTCCAGATCCACAAGATAGGTTTGCTTGTTACCATTTACATCTGATCTGCTGATATATACTGTCCTGCCCGCTTTCTCCTGAAAACCTTTAGCAGCTACAAGAACATCCAGCAATGTCTGCCTTCCTGTGATCGAATGATTACCTGGTTCTTCAACCAATCCGACTACAGTTACGAGTTTACTATTATATTCCTCGATAAAAACCGTGACATGAGGATTTTTTATAAATCCTTCCTTTATTAACTGGTTTTCTATTTTAAGCTCTGCTTCTCTTGCAGAAAGCCCGCCTACGCTTATATTTCCTAGCAAGGGAAGCGTAATGTCTCCACGCGAGCTGACTCTAACCTTATCCGTAAGCTTCTCTGATTCAAACACCTGAACCTCCAGAAGATCAGCAGGACCAATTATATAGTCTGCAGGTGATGATACACCGCCTGACCCGCTGGACATTAAAAGCTTTGTATTAAGCGCATCATTTTCCTGTTTGGTCTGAATGTCTGCTTCGGTCACTATTTTAGTATTCTGTACGGCACCGCCTCCGCCGCAACTATAAACAACCAATGCAGTGGATAATACTAAAAGGCTTACAAATAATATTCTACAAATACGCATAACCATCTCTTTGTTCATCATTTAAGTAATAATTACAATAAATATATTATGACCCTCACCCAAAAGCTGTACCAGGATAATTAGAGATTTCCGGCTTTTTGTGTTCTTTAACATACTCCTCCGGCGTCATGTTATCTAGTGCCGAATGGGGTCTGTACTCATTGTAATCTCTCCTCCAAGTTTCTATCTT
>JBFFSH010000080.1:0-11967 GCA_041572575.1 Thermodesulfobacteriota bacterium | reverse complement strand
GAAACCACTAACACATCTAAAAGCCTGCTAAGAGGATTAGAAATGATAGATATAAATGAAGATGCAATTTACATAAATGGTGATGTTGTATTCGATCCATCTATAAATGAGCTAATTCTAAATTACAGAGACCAAAATCTGATTTGTGTAAACAATGCCAGAGTAAGTGAAGAAGAAGTGAAATATAGCCTTGGCAAAGACAATACAATAAACTATCTGTCTAAAACAGTAAATGATCCGCTTGGGGAAGCCGTTGGTATAAACTATTTAAATCATCGCTACATAAATGAATTTAAAAAGTGTCTGCAATCCTGCAGCGACAATGACTATCATGAAAAAGCAGTAGAATTAGCTATAGAAAAGGGAATTAAATTCTATCCGGCTAATATTGGCAAAAGACTATGCATAGAAGTTGATTTTGAGCAGGACTTAAAAAATGCTGCAGAAATCTGGAAAACTTTATCAGATGAATGATCTTAGGAAAATACCCGTTTTTTTACTTCAACTACTTGTTGGCTGGTTGTTAGCAGCTCCTCTATCTTATCTTATCAGAAAACAAAAAAACCTTATTACTTTTATCGGAAGAGATGATGGTAGTTTTACAGACAATGTGAAATACTTTTATTTATACCTGCACGAATTAAATCCCCAAGGTTTTGAATATTATTTTATCACTGAAAACATTAACACTTTTGATATATTAAATGAACATAGACTCCCTGTTCTTAAATACCCCTCACTTAAATCTATATGGATTCTTATAAGATCAAACATTTTGATTGTAGATAACTGGACATGGATAACAAACATAAAATACCATCTGCTTATTAATTGTCTTAAGATTCAGCTTTGGCATGGAATACCGCTTAAAAAAATTGAATTGGATACAGATATAGAGACTAAAAACAATAACTCACTTTACATTAAAATACGCAATATTCTTGGATGTAGATATCCCACCTACGACTGTTTAGTATCCACTTCTCAATATATTTCCTCTGCTGCTTTATGCTCAGCATTTAAATCAAAGAATATAATAAATACCGGTTATCCGAGAAATGATATTTTATTTAATCCGCCAGACAATTTGCATCTTATAGAAACTGATATTGATAACTATCAAAGGATCTTAGGGTTTAAAGAAAGCAACTACAAAATAGTCCTCTACACACCAACGTTTAGAGATACGGGTGGAGATATAATAGAGGATAGCAAATTGGATTTACAAATCCTTTCAATTTTTGCTAAGGATAACAACATAGTTTTTGTATTTAAATTTCACCCAAACACTGTAAGTTCCCGACCCCCGATTAATCTGGATAATATCATTGAATACAAAAGCTCAAGTGACATGTATCCATTATTTGGATTATCAGACATTTTAATTACAGATTATTCTTCAACCTATTTTGATTACCTGTTACTAAATAAATCTATAATATTTTTTAGTTATGATCTTAAAAATTATTTAGAGAAGAATAGAGAAATGTACTTTAAATATGATACATTTACCCCCGGCGCAATTGTAAATAATCAGTCCGAATTACAAAATGAAATACTCAACATTATTACAGATAGTGCCATGGATCATTATTATAAGTCGAGAAAACAGTTAGGAGATAAGATATTCGATCATACTGACGCAAATTCATCAAAAAGATTATGGAATCATATACAATCTAACTATTCAACTTCCTGATTTACTCATGATCAATATAATCTATTAGCATCGGGTAGTGGTTCCAGGTTTAAAAATGAAGTGCCCAAACAATTCCTAAAACTTGCGGGGTTACCTATATTAATACATACATTGAAACCTTTTGAGTTTTGTGATAAGATTGATGAAATCATTATAGTTTCTTTAGAAGAATATATTCAACACACTTGGGAGATTGTTATACAAAATAATATCACCAAGATTAAAAAAATTATAGTTGGAGGTAAAACTAGACAGGAATCCTCAAAAATAGGAATTGACTGCTGCGGAGAAAACACAGGATATGTTCTTATACATGATGCTGTTAGACCTTTTGTATCAGAGAACATCATAATAGAACTTATAAAAGCAGTTAAAAAACATAAATCAGTAGATACCGTGATTCCAACATCAGATACAATGGTTGAAATAGATCAAGATGGATTTATCACAAACATACCTGATAGAAAACTCATAAGACGTGGGCAAACACCTCAAGCATTTGAGTATGATCTCATAAAAAATGCGCATTTAAAAGCAATTAAAGATACCATAACAAATTCTACTGATGACTGTTATCTTACATTAAGGTTGGGGTACAAGGTTTTTACAGTAATGGGTGATGAACAAAATATCAAGATAACATATCCAATTGATCACCATATTGCAGACAAGCTGTTTCAACTAAAAAATATTTCGAATGATTTTACTCCATCAAAAAAACAGCTTAACCAGCTAAAGGACAAGGTTTTTATTATAATCGGTGGTACAAGTGGGATAGGCCTGGCGATTAAAACGGAGCTTGAAAATAATTCAGCAAAAGTATATTCACTGAGCAGACATACTAAGCCCAAAATAGATATTAGAAATTTTTCAAGTGTTAAATCCACCTTAGAAAGAATTTGGAAGAAAGAAAAGAGAATAGATTGCATCATAAACAGTGCCGGAATCCTGCTACGCAATAATGTTGAATTCATGAACACCGAAGATTGGAAAGAAGTTTATGACACAAATGTCTCTGGCTGCTTCAATATTTCTAAAACTTCAATCCCTTTCTTCAAGAAACAAGGTGGTGGTAGTCTTATTTTCATAGCATCAAGCTCTTATACGAGAGGAAGAGAAGGATATGCCGCGTATAGCAGCTCTAAGGCAGCTTTGGTAAATTTTTGCCAGGCGTTATCAGAAGAGGTCAGCAGCCAGAATATCTCAGTTAATGTTATAAGCCCAACAAGAGTAAATACTCCTCTTAGATTTAAAAACTTTGGAAGAGAAGATCCCCGAAGCTTGTTGTCTCCTGAGATTGTAGCTGAGAAAATTTACGAAATTATTTTTGGAAATGTTACGGGCAGCGTTTTTGACGTATCTTAAATAAACAAACCTTATTGCTTATCCTGAATTTTCAGTGAAATGTTCAAGTAAAAAGCAGTTTCTATGATTAAAATTGAAAGCTCTATATTGTTTAGGTATAAATTCTATAATAAATATATTTGGAATTATATAATCATTGATAATGACATTACTAGAATATATTAGAAAAAGTCCAAAACTAATATCCAGGGCAATTGTTGATCCCAAGCAATTGATACGATTAATAGTTTCCATTTATCCTCGCTCATCCTTTAGCACAAAACTCCAATGGGATGCTATGTTAAGACCAAATTATGGATATGGACTATTTATGTCAGCATTGCAAGCAAGAGCTCTTGGTATAGATAAGATATCCGCGATTGAATTTGGCGTTGCAGCTGGAAGAGGTTTATTAGAACTTGAATGGATGTCCGATGAAATCACTAAGGAGCTAGGAATAAGCATTGATATATATGGTTTTGATACTGCCGAGGGTATGCCTAAGCCTGTAGATTATAAAGATCTGCCCTATTTATGGAGACCAGGTTTATTTGAAATGAATTATGATGCCCTTAATCAAAATTCAAAAAAATCATCTTTAATCTTGGGAAACATATCCGATACAATTATCAATTTTATTAATGATGTAAAACCTTCGCCAATAGGATTTGTTTCCATCGATGTTGATTACTACTCTTCTACTGTTAATTCTTTAAAACTATTTGAAGCTGAACATGAATTTTTCTTGCCTAGGACATTTTGCTATTTCGATGACATAGTAGGTGATGATTGGGAACTACATACTCAATTTGCTGGTGAACTGCTCGCAATAAATGAATTTAATAATAAAAATAAATATAAGAAAATTGATAAGATCAATGGTTTATCATTTAAAAGATTAATAAAGTCTGAATGGAACGACAAAATGTATGTCTTTCATGATTTTAAACATCCCTTGTATACGAAAAATATTGTAAGACCTAAAAAATATTTCAATAGAGGTTGGTAATAACACATTGAAATGATGTATTTAATATTCAATATATATACAAATAACTATTTAAACGCCCCTCCAATAAAAAACCCATCCTTTATTGAATCTGCTATTCCCTGAAATATCCACCTTCCATACCTTCCTATCTGATAAATCCCCTTCTTTTCAAGTTCCCTGATAGCCAGCTGTTTCCAGTTTGACCCTGGCATAGACCACGTGTAGGCAACCTCTATCCATGTTGGATGTACGGTTTCTGCTTCGTCAATAAATTTCCATGACTTAAGCTCTTTTACTACTTTTTTACTATAAGCGCTAATTTCCTTTTTAGTTGGCTTTGAGTCTGGTTTATAAGCCCGTTCAACATATATACTTACCCTGTTTTCATGCTTTCTTGATGATGCAGGAAGAAATGAAGAATCCACATTACTGTAAAAACCTACCCTGTGAAAACCCGATTCAGCGTCGGGATTATAAAGCCAGTGATCATCAGGACATTTTTTCCCCTTAGTAGCACCGATATTTAACACAAGCACAGAAGAATGAAGATCGTTTTGCTCGTCTATCTGAGTTTTTGTCATTCCAAGCATAGTACTCAGTGGCAATGTTGAAATGATGTTTTTGTACTTACTTCCAGAGCCATCAGAGAAGAAAACTTCTTTTTTCTTTGTATTAATTTCTTCAATTTTCTTTCCATAATCAATATCACAATTACGTGCCATCTTTTGAGAAAGAACATTCAGCCCGGGTTTGGGGTAAAGATAAGTGGTGTTATAACCGACCGCAGGAGGTATTTTTTCATATGCACCCTGAAGGGCGAGGTTTATATTAACAGGAGATTTATACGAATCCTGCGGGGCTACCTCTGTCCAAAGACCCGCAGTATATAGTTCATGAAATGGTGCAAAAAACTTATCAAGAAGAGTCTTTCCAAAACTTTGCTCTAGCCAATCAGCCATAGTACTCACAGGACCATCAGGAGAATTTACAATTTCATTAATGGCTTTTACTGCAATATCCTTTCCAAGATAACTCAGGTGATTTTGAATTGGATAGGGAACATAAAGATCTTCTTTTGCAAAATAGACTGACGACTTTCTATTATAGGATTTCACAGGAACCTGTGACTTTACAAACTTGATTATTGCAGGGTCACCACCAAAAATCCAGTGCCCACCGCCAATTTCAAACCTGTAAGCATCATCATCTTCAGGTGAATTAAACAGTGGCTTTGTCTGCCCTGACTTTAGATAATAAGAAGAGCATATACCACCCGGAACTTCTTCTGCTTCATAAACTCTAAGCCCCGATACCAGTCCTGCGGCAAGCCCCGTCATACCGGCGCCCAGAATAAATGTGTCTTTATCACTCATAATAACTCCCTTTTATAATTAATGGAATTCAAGATTAACATGTTGCAAGGATATTTCCAAAATTATCCACCGTGCATTTAAACTGAGGAGGGATAAAAAGCGTAGAGGTTTTTTCCAAAATTATGGCACAACCATCAAACTGAAAACCTGAGTAAAAATCATCCCTGTTAATTATTTTTGTGCGGATATATCGATTTTGATAAAAGCTCACACTCTTAACCGAATCTACTTTTTTTTGTGTTCCAACATACTTTGGAATATCTATATCCTTATTTTTCCGCATGGCTCTTAATCTTATATTTACTATTTCTACTATACTATTTTTTAGTGAATATCCATATTTTTTCTTATGTTCCGTGTGAAAGTCTTTAATATATTTTTTTGAAAACGGAATAATTAATTCATGTGACTGTCTCTTATACCTTGCGTCTATATAATATTCATAATCGATTTCTTGTTCTGAAGTATCTTTTTGTGCCTTGCTTTTCAACCTGTTAAAGGCCTGCATAATCTTATTGAAGTCATCCCTGTCAGTGTTGAAAAATACAGACATGCTAAAGTCTCTGAAATAATCGGCAATAAGCATCCCATGTGCAGAAAGCACGCCCGGGTTATTTGGAAATATCACTTTAGAAATGCCAAGCCCACATGCAAGCTCACAGGCATGAAGCCCACCTGCTCCTCCAAATGAAAACAGGGCAAACTCTCTTGGATCATGTCCTCTTTGCAGCGAGATTACTCTAAGTGCTTTTTCCATGTTAGCGTTTGCAACTTCGACTATTCCCTCTGCTACGGTAGGTACATCGAGTTTAAGCTTCTTTGAAAGTCTTGTAAGAGCGTCTATTGATCTCTTTTTTGAGATACTCATTTCTCCGCCAAGGAAATATTTGGGGTCTATTCTTCCAAGCACAACATTGGCATCAGTCACAGTTGGTTTAGTTCCTTTTCCATAACAGGCAGGCCCGGGATCAGCACCCGCACTCTCAGGACCTACCTTGAGAGCACCACCCGAATCAACATAAGCAATAGATCCTCCTCCGGCTCCTATGGTCTTAAGATCAATCATTGCAACATTTACCGGAAGATTGTCCACACTGTTGAGATTGGAAAACTGTATGGACTCATCACAAAGAGATACATCTGTTGACGTGCCACCCATATCGTAAGTCATGATTTTGGTTATCCCCATGTTCTCAGCCAGTTTAAATGCGCCTACTACTCCACCTGCAGGGCCTGACAACAATATCCTTACAGGCTCTGTACCAGCCTGCCCTGTGCTTATAAGTCCCCCGTTAGACTGCAGCACAGATATCTTGGAACGCCCTAGCTTCTCATTTAGATTTGTCATATACCCCAGGACTTTATTAATAAGATATGCATTTATAACAACAGTGGATGTTCTTTCATACTCCCTGAATTCTGAAAGAATTTTAGATGATCCGCTTATGGGAATACCTAATTCTTTTAGGGCTTTTTCTATTATCAATTCATTTTTTGCCCCGGCATAAGAATTTATTAATGAAATTGCTACAGCCTCGGGTTTTAACTTCTTAATTTTTCTTAAAAGTTTTAAAAGTTCGGTATCGCTTAAAGGCTTAACGACTTTTCCCTTAAAATCCGTCCTTTCACTTATCCCAAGCCTGTGAGTTCTTTTTACAAGATGATCTGTTTGCTTTTCAAAAATATTGTAGAGTTCTTTTCTGTTCTGCCTGCCAATCTCTATAATATCTTCAAAACCCTCAGTGGTAACAAGAGCAACATCCGAGCCCTTTCTTTCAAGCAGTGCATTGGTAGCAACAGTTGTACCGTGAAATATTTCAACATCTTCGAGGTTTCCATCCACCAGTTTTTTTATGCCGTTAATTATCGCAATGGATGGATCGTGTGGAGTTGAGAGCTCCTTATGAACTTTTATCATGCCGTGATCCACGGCTACAAAATCAGTGAACGTACCGCCTGTGTCAATTCCAATTCTCATTTAAGGAAATGAACTATATTTTAGCTATAGTCTTGTATGGTATATACTAAATGGGAAATATTAATTAACGATAAGAACTTCTCAGTCAATTATCAATAGCATCCGTGATCAATAGCGATCGGGGTCTTCAGGGTAAATAACTTTTACTTTCTCTTCAGCAATTTCCCTAAGTGCTGTAACTACGTCTTTATTATCCTTTTCAGTTGATAGTGCCTGCGCACCCTTAACAAGCTGCTTTGCTCTTTTCATAGCAGTAATAGATAGTGCAAATCTGTTTTCAACCTTTTCCAAACAATCTTCAATAGTTACTCTTGCCATTAGATACTCCTGATGTAATTTCTTATTAACTGATTAATTTACTTTATATTCAGATTTATACAACTATAATGTATTGATTGTTTTAATATTTAAAAAAATCTTATTAATTTCTGTATAATAAACAATTATGAGCGTAGATTCACTAAAATTTGATGATAAAGGCCTTATTCCTATTATCGTGCAGAATGCAGACGACGGACAGGTCCTCATGTTTGCCTGGGGCAAAAAGGAAACTATTGAAAAAAGCCTGGAAACCAAAAAAGCTCACTACTGGAGCAGATCAAGAAATAAAGTATGGATGAAGGGTGAAGAATCGGGAAATACTCAGAAATTATTGGATGCATACTATGATTGCGATAAGGATGTCATCCTTTATATAGTAGAACAAAAGGGTGTAGCCTGTCACACTAATGAGCAAAGCTGCTTTTTTACCAAAGTTGATGATACCAAACAACTATCCCCAAGCTTTAAAAGCTCTAAATCTATCAAGACCATTGATGACGTATATAAAGTTATAGAGGACAGAAAGGCTAATAACAAAGAAGGCTCCTATGTGAGCGGGCTTTTTGAAAAGGGCATTGATAAGATACTAAAAAAGATAGGGGAAGAAGCCGGCGAGGTCATAATCGGGGCAAAAAACGCCGATAAGGATGAGATAATCTATGAGGTTGCCGACCTGTGGTTCCACTCTCTGATTGCTATGTCTTATTTTGATATTAAACCACAGGATATCTACATAGAGCTTGATAAGAGGTTTGGTAAAACCAAAGAATCTTATGGCAGGAACTAACTACTTCATATACAAATAAGAGCTACCTGTTCTTTTTAGGTCTGTCCTTTTCTTCAATATACTCTGTTAACATTGTTCTGTGAGCAACTTCAGGCGGCATGCCTGACATATCGGGCTTTGGCATATCAGTGGACAGATCGCTTGTAAACGCAAAGCTCGAAAATACCTTTTCATAATTCTTTGAATTACAAACAGGACATTTTATTTTCTTTTCATCACTCTCATCATAGATAAGATCAGTAAAACGGAACTCTTCGGAATTGAACAAAACCGCTTTTGTGCCCTCATCAAGATAGAAGTCCAATATTGAACCGTCATCGTTTTTCTTGCCATATTCTGCAACAAGGTCCTGTTTTTCAAGGTCAAGCACTTCTATACGGTATATATTATCAAATTTCTTAACAAGATCAGATAAAATCTTGTTATTAGCCTTTTTCTGTATCTGTTTTAATGACTTCTCAATTCCATCTCTACATGGAATACACTCAAATTCATAAAGCGGCATATCTTTGTCTCTCCTTTTTATCTTTGAAAATATTGATTTAGATGATCCTGCCCTACCCAGCTGCTTGACCGTTCTTCATCTTTCATGATTTTGTAGTCTGTATGAAATTTCAAATCATCTCCTGGTCTTGGAGCACGTTTGTTTTTATCATCAAATATTGCTTTAAAAGTAGAAAATATTCTTCTCACTCCCTTTTTCTTCTTACATAGCGGACATTTTAAATCTTTTTCCTCTTCCTTGTCATAGATAAGTTCGCTGAATTTAAAGTCTTCAAGCTCCATATAAAGCACATTGGCTTTATCTATAGTCCATTTAAATCTTCTAAGGCTTCTTCTGTCACTTTTCTCACCCATGGTAAACTTGGGTTTCTTGCGCTTGCCGTCGGTGACTTCTATATACACAATTCCGGAATTTCCCTTGAATATTTTCTCTGCATTCGTTTTATTAAGTTTGGATGCAAGGGCATCTATGTCCTTGTCATATTTTTCCATGCATGTATCGCATTCATATTCAAAAAGTGGCATTGTTATACTCTCCCCTGGAATTTAAGCTGTTTATTTTAACCTAATGATGATATTATTCCAGTCAAGGTGTTAATTTACGCATAATATATTATATCATTGTTTAATAATTCCCAGATGGAGGACTGTAATATTGGCAAAAAGCAGTGAATTGATTGTTGAACACAAAGACTATGTTTCGATAATTACAATTAATAACCCTGAAAAAAGAAACGTTGTCTCTCCATCAATTCTGGACGGAATAACAAACATTCTTGCCGAACTGGAAAAAGCGGATAACACCAGATGCGTAGTTATAAGAGGACAGGGCAACAAGGCATTTTCATCCGGTTATGACATCAATGCTATTGGCGAAAATGATATGATTAAAAATCAGGATGGGAGCAACTATCTTCCAAGATGCGCAAAAAGTATAGAAGATTTCCCCTACCCTGTGATTGCGATGATAAACGGCCATGCTTTTGGCGCAGGGCTCGAGATTGCAGTTGCGTGTGATTATAGAGTGTGTGCAGAACACGCAAAACTGGGTATGCCTCCGGCAAAGCTAGGCGTTTTATATTCCTATGCGGGGATAAGAAAATTTCTAAACCTGATTGGAGCTGGATACACAAAGGAGATGTTTTTAATAGGAAACCCGGTGGATGCAATCAAGGCAGAGAAAATTGGGCTTGTTAATAGCGTTAAAGCTTCTGGGGAAATTGAAGAGTACACATTAAACCTGGCAGAAGAAATATCTCAGAATGCACCAATGTCTATGAAAACCATGAAATTCATGATCAATAAATGGCAGGGAAATCAGAATTTAAAGAATGACCAGGAAGAGAGCCTTATAAAAATGATCCTTGAAGTTCAAAACAGCTCGGATTATAAAGAAGGACAGAAAGCATTCTCAGAGAAAAGAAAACCGGCTTTTACAGGCAAATAGTCTATTTCTTCTTTATTTAAGCATTAACGAGGATATTTATATAAGAATTTTAAATTACTATACAAACGTTTATAATGAGACCACTTCAAAATTACGGATCATATACATAAATCAATTTTTATGGAATTAAGAACATTATTACGCACGGCGATCTTTAATTTAATCAAGTAAGCAAAAAGCTTCCAGCATTTCTGGCCTTACTACATACCGGTTAATTTACAGCCAGTTTCGGGCCTTCGCTACTTCTGCCAAAACGCTGGCAGTTGTGGTTCAATGTACATCGTAGAACTCCTTAAAGCTAACGAAGTTGAAGGTTGTTACCATGAGAAATGTCCCGATTTGGATGAACTGGGAATATTTCATTATGAAGGCAAAGTATCTGATAGAAGGCTCAGCCAATTATTAATACATACAAGAAAAAACGTTTTTTTTGAAGCAAATAATCGCCTATTCTCAATGACAAAGGTTTTAAAACAGTGTTTCCCGGACTGCCGGTTTATACATCTTCACAGAGACCCCAGGGACCTGTTTCCATCTGCATTTTCAAAGCCAATCGAAATCACCTGGAACAGCGGCCGTGTACGCTATAACAGTGTTAAACTGTGTGGATCTCCAGAAAGCTCCATACTCGAGCGGTCTTGCAATTACTGGACTAATTATAACCAGCTAATACTCGATGACTTAGAGGGCGAACAATATATTTCTCTTAAATTCTCTGACCTAATCAAAGGCAATATCGACTCATTAGAGCAATTTATGAACCTAAAATTATCAACTCAGAAAATCCCGCCGGTTAATGCAAATAAACCCGTGAGAGAAGAGGGTAAATATGAACAATTTGAAAAATGGAATGCAGAAGATCAAAATATGGTTATAAATAAATGCGGACCACTTATGAAGACTCTTGGTTATGAGTTGTGATATTTATCTTATTAGCAGCCAATTAGAAAATAAGAGAGATTTTTATGAGAGAGCCTCTCACATTTGAAGGAGAAATAACCGGTTTGTGTAACACTACAGTAACTCAGAAGTTAGTAAAAATATGATTTTGCTACTAAACCTGACCATTTTAGTACTGCTTCTCTCAAACACTTCTTTTACCGCAAGTTTTGGACAAGACCTTATAAATTCGGCTATAGAAAGAACAAAACATGAAATACGCTATGATGGATCATACTATTCCATCGATTATCCAGGTGGTGACGTACCGGAGAATGTCGGAGTATGCACAGATGTTATTATACGTTCATACCGTAAAATCGGCGCCGATCTGCAAAAGCTAGTTCATGAAGATATGAAAGCCAATTTTAGTGCTTACCCTTCTAAGAAAATTTGGGGATTAACAAGACCTGACAAAAACATTGATCACAGACGAGTACCAAACTGACCTTGCCCCATATAATAGTACCAGATTATAAGTTAGAATTTTAGGTAATAAACCCTATGAATAGGAGGCAAGGGAAATGCCCAGAAAGCGTTACACACCAGAGCAGATAATAAGATATTTAAGACATGCAGAAGTT
>JBFFSH010000079.1:0-11996 GCA_041572575.1 Thermodesulfobacteriota bacterium | reverse complement strand
TTCACCTCTCCCATAAGGCGTTATCCTGATCTTATAATACACAGGCTGCTCGACAGTCTCATTGATAAAAAAGAGCCCATTTATGATCAGAAAATGCTCAGTACAATCTCGAGCCACTGCAGTGAAAAGGAGACAGTATCAGATGAAATTGAACGTGAGTCCATGAAACTCGAAAGGGCTTTTGTGCTGCAGCGTTATATGGGCCGAACAATGAAGGGGATAATAATAAGCATTCAGTCATTTGGCCTGTTCGTGGAGCTGATTGATATATATGCCGAGGGGTTTGTTCCCAGAAAGAAAATAAGGGGCTTTGACGAATCCAGATTTTCAATCGGTCAGAATGTTACTGTTAAAATATCAGAATGCGATATTGATAACAGAAGGGCAGCGTTTGATCTTATAAAGATTCACAAACACTAAATATCTCTTCTTCTATTCCTTAAATTTTTATTAATAGCCAATGCTGTCAGCAACACCAAAATAGTTAAGAAGCTATTGAATATTCCTGATTCAGCATTTGCATCTGTAACCGAGCAGCCGCTGCTGGTAGTGTCTCCTGAACCCGATGGCGTGGTCGTAGGTGTGGGTGAGGGTTGTGTAGTAGGCGTGGGAGTGGGAATTGGGGTTGTCGTGGGTGTTGGGCTTGGTGACTGACTTAGCACCTGCTGTACTGCTGCAAAAGCGTCTACTCTTCCTGAACCAAATGTATTTTCAGGCCCCGGTGCTCCGAGATCAACTGCTGTATTTTTTAAAATGTTTATAAATGCATTTGGATTATTGATAATGTTTTTTTCGTTAAATTTAGAGTTTAATTCGGTATTTGCCGAAATTTGCTCAAGCTGAGGATTTGCATCTATCATAAGCGCCAGTACCCCTGCTACATGAGGAGCAGATACGGATGTTCCAAAGAATGGAGAAAAGCCTGATAAAGATGTACTTGTGCCGTCTGGGGCCACCACATCGGGCTTCATCCTTGTTTCTATAGGAGTATTATTTGATATTTCAGTAAAACCTGATGAGCTGTTAATACTGTTCAGTTCATTTAACGGTCCAAAATGTATTGAAACCGGACCCCGAGAGCTGAAATCTTCGATAGTATTAGGGTCAAAATGCGGTACTGCTCCTACAGAAACTGCACCTTGCGCTCCCGAATGACCGAAGATACTGTCAGTGGGTACATTAAAGTCCAAGAGCGTGATAACTCCGTTAAACTGAAGCTCAAGCACCCTCGGCACTCCGCTAAATCTGTTTATCACAAGATCAACCATAACTATATTAGGTGAGTTATTTGTAAAAAGTACTACTTCTACGGGATCCTGAGAGCCGTCTTGAATGGCGGTGCTGCTGTCAATCTGTACACCTTCATCATCGAAGAGGAAAAGGTCGTAATCATTTGATGAGCCGCCAAATGGATCAGACCACTGTAGTACTGCAGCAATAAAATTGTTTGGCGCAAAATCAGTGCCTCCTACTAAAATGGGGATTGAAATTTCGCTCGGACCGCCGGATGCAAACCCAAAGTCATGCAGATTGAGCTCATCGTCGTCCACTTCTTGTACGAATAGATGCTGATAGTGCTCATCGGCATTATTTCCAGCAGCTGTTACGAATATTACTCCGTTTGACACAGCCTCATCTACTTTCTGGGCAACTGTGCCGTTCTGAAAATAGGGCTCTAAAAGAAACCCGACATCATCTACAATGATATCGACGTCACAGATATTAATAAGATCATCTACGGATTTCATAAATGCCATGCTCGAAGAAAACCCATCGGAAAAACAAAGCTCGGCCCCGGGGGCAATATCGTGTATGGTCTCTAGCATTGCCGTTCCTTCGTCACCTATTCCTGGTTTTAAAACTGTTACCACATCTGGAAGATTTCCTGATACCTTTGAAGCTATAAGAGAGTCGACACCGTCCGATATGACCCCAACTATAACTCCAGCGCCATCTATACCAAGCATATCCCTTACGTCGTCAGAATTGAGTACTTCATCCCCCTCTGTTTTTACTGTGCCCTGTTTGGTAAACCCGTAGCTCGGCGGGGATATCTTTAACACATGTTCATTTTCGGATAGTATGTTTAGACTATCTTCCGATAACCAGCCCTGTATCATGTTTAAGTCTTTGTTTATTATTTCTACCTCGAAATTGATGTCTTTAAGAAGTGAAAGAACTTCATTGTTTATCCCTGTTAAATATAAATAGACCTGTACAGCGCCTGAATCATTTATTTTTACAAACGGAGTTGAAACCTGGTTTGCTTTAAGGGTTTCATTTTGCAGTGTTATAAATCTGTCCCGGGCCTTCAGGGTTTTGGTGATAAGAGGGTTTATCTTTGAGTCTGTTTTATTATAGCTTCCAAATTTATTAATATTAAAACTACCATTTTCAAGCGCCTTTGATACTGATGAAGCAAGAATACAACCCATAAACAGAAGTAAACACAATATAATCTTACTGTATGCTCTAATCACTCGACCCTCCCTAAAACTGCATTATTAACTTATATATATTGATCTATAAAGATAGAGTATAAAAGTGGTGTTCTCAATAGTAAATGTATATGAAATGTAATAGATGCATTAAATGATGATAATTAGGAGTAGGAACAAAAGAAGAATAGAGGACTAAAGAGTATTCATATCTGTTTTTATATCTAAGTTTACTTTAAAAAAATATGTGATTAAACTACTACCTGGGTATTAGATATAAATAATATAGTGGTGGTGAGATTAATATTAAACAAAACGTTTGTTGCAGCAGTGTTGCATTCGTTATCCGTCTTTTTGATTTCCATGTGTACGGGTATTAGCGGTGTTTATGCTGTTACAAAACTTGACGGCTGTGGCGATCTAAATACAAAAGGTGAGACATATAATCTTATAAACGATATTGTTCATAAAGGGCCGGGTGACTGTATTGTAATAAACGCTGAAAATATTACTCTTGACTGTAAGAGCTTTAAGATAAGCGGAAGCTCGGCCAGTATATCCGGTATTAGAATAAACTCTGCAAGAAGTGTGAAAGTAAGGAACTGTACTATAGAGAAGTTTAGAACAGGTATAATGGATGTTAACGGGGTAAGCAATATAATAGAATTTAACACAGTGAGGTTTAATTCGGGTTCAGGAATGAGCATAAGTAGTGTGGATGGTGCAGTTATGAGTAATATTTCTAACGATAACTCTACAAACGGAATTTCAGTAGTGGGTGTGAGCAACTATATTTATAACAACACTGTTAGATCGAACAACAAAAACGGTATTGTAATAATTGGAAGTGGTAACAATAAGGCTAAAGTGAATATTAAAAATAACAAGAATAGAATATTTGCTAAAAAGATTGAATCGAATTACATAGTAAAAAACCGTACAACATCTAACGGTGAAAATGGGATTTTTCTACTACTCAAGGCTACGGGTAATCTTGTTTATGCCAATGTTTCGGAGAAAAACAAACAGCACGGTATAATGGACCATTCGCCAGTAAATAATAAATTACTAAATACATATACCAGAAACAGATGTTCTGATAATTTGATTGGTGATTCAAGTCCCAAGGATTTGTGTGAGCCCTGATTTGAGAATTTATATCCGATATTCATGACCCAAGATTGCTAACTTTACTTTCACTCCGTAAGGATTAGGGTATATTTCTTTAGTAGTTAAGAGGTCAAATAAAACGGGTCTTATAAAGTTTACTGGCGGAGGGAGTGGGATTCGAACCCACGATGCGATTGCTCGCACACTGGTTTTCGAGACCAGCGCCTTCGTCCACTCGGCCATCCCTCCGTGCTATAATATTAGCCTCCTGAGATTTTTCCATTTAGATAATTTAAGTCAACTTCTGAAACTATATTCAAGGATTTATTTCTAATCTGATAAAAATATAGTTATTTTATGATTTATTGGTTAATTTAATAGGTTTAGCAGTATCACAGCTTTTATATAAAGGGTAAACAACAAGTGATTAAATATATATTTATTCTAATAGCGGCTATTTTACTAAATGTTCAGTTGGCAGCATCGGATGAGCAATATACTGAGGCCGATGCTAAAATGCTAAGGTTTCCCGATGTGAGCCAGGACAAAATCGTTTTTGTATATGCAGGAGACATCTGGAGCGTAGGTAAAAGCGGCGGAGTGGCTGCGAGGCTGAGCTCACCAAAAGGACAGGAGTTTTTCCCCAAGTTTTCTCCCGACGGAACACAGATAGCTTTTAGCGGTAATTATGACGGGAATATTGATGTATATTTAATGCCCTCGGAGGGAGGAGAGGTTAAACGACTCACCCATCATCCAGATGATGATTATGTAGTGGAATGGTATCCGGATTCGAAAGATATTCTTTTTAAATCCCAGATGTTAAGTCCCATAAGAAGATTTAATAAACTTTTCAAACAATCTGTACAAGGTGGGCTTGCGCAAAAACTTCCTCTCCCTTTTGGTGAATGGGCAAGTTTTAACTCTGATGGGAGCAAGATGACCTTTCAGATAGTATCGCGCGAGTCCAGAACGTGGAAGAGATACAGGGGTGGCATGGCAAGTGATATATGGGTCTATGATTTTGGTGAGGACAAAGTATCAAAGCTTACAAATTTTGAAGGTAAAGATTCTCTTGCTATGTGGCACGGTAATTCTATTTACTTTATCTCTGACAGGGGAGAGAACAAACGTAACAACATTTGGAAACTAAACACATCAAATAATGAAATAACACAGGTAACTCATTTTAAAGATTTTGATATCAAGTGGCCAAGCCTAGGGCCTGATTCAATAGTGTTTGAGAACGGCGCTAAAATTTACCTGCTCGATCTTAAGACTCAAAAATCAACCCATATCTCTATCTCGGTTCCTGCTGATCTTCCCGATATTAGACCAAGGCTTAAAAATCTCGAAAAATATATTGACTCATACGAACTTTCTCCTTCCGGCAGGCAGGCGCTGTTTGAAGCAAGGGGTGAGGTGTTTCTTGTGGGTGCTAAAAATGAGATAATAAAGAATATTACGAACAGTTCAGGGAGTGCCGAAAAATATCCCACATGGTCGGTAAATGAAGATAAGATTGCTTATCTCTCTGACAGTACAGGAGAGTATCAATTACATATTTTAAATTTATCAGATTTAACTACAGATGTTATAGAGTTGGAGCCAGGTTATTATTACAACCCTGTCTGGTCACCCGATGCAAAAAGTGTTTTGCTTATAAATAATACAGGCAGCCTTTTTATAGCCGATATAAAGACCAAAGAAGTAAAGGTAATAGATACTGATAACTGGGAAAAGATAAGATACTACACATGGTCACATGACAGTCAGTTTATTGCTTATTCAAAAAAACTTGATAACTATCAATCATCAATTTTTATATATGACATAAAAGAGGGGAAATCTGCTCAGATTACAAGTGATTACTACAACGACTACTCTCCGGTGTTTAGCAGCAACGGAAAGTATCTGGCATTTTTTTCAGACAGGCATTTTAACCCTCTATATGGAGATATGGATGAAACCTGGATATATCCAGGCTCTACTCAGCTTTTTATTATTACATTACAAAAAGATTTAAAATCACCATTTTTACCAAAAGGTCTCAACACTCAGACCGATCATGAAAATGGAGATGAGAAGGAAAAAAGAAATAGAAGCAGGAAAAATACTAATACTCTAAAAATAGATTTTGAAAATATAGAAAACAGGGTCATAAAAGTTCCTGTATCACATAGTAATTACAAGAGGCTTGAATTTAAAGATGATAACCTTTTCTATATGAAAGCTCCGGCTGCAAGAAGCCATCATTCCAAAAACAAAGGAAACCTGAATTTGTATTCATTAAAAGACAAGAAGGAAAAGACATTAATAAAGGGTATTAACAATTATAGCCTCTCATATGATGGTAAATCCTATTTATATAAAGCTAATAATAAATATGGAGTAACAACTAGTGATAAAGAACAAAAAGCCGGAGCCGGCAAGCTTGCAACTAACAAGATCAGCTCATTTGTTGATTTAAGAAAGGAATGGAATCAGATATTTCACGAAGCATGGAGGATCGAAAGAGATTTCTTTTATGATCCTAATATGCATGGGGTGGACTGGAACGCAGTAAGGGATCATTACTCAGGGTTGCTCAAGCACGTAGTAAGCAGGGATGATTTAAATTATCTGATTGGAGAAATGGTCTCTGAGCTCAATTCATCTCATACTTATGTAAAAGGCGGCGACTTAGATAATGCACATAAAATATCGGTCGGGCTTTTGGGATGCGATTTTGAGTATGACTCTAAAAATGATGCTTACTTTATAAAAAAGATTTATAAAGGAGGAGTATGGGATGAAGAGGTTCGCTCTCCTCTGGCACTACCTGGAATAAATATAGCTGAGGGTGATTATGTTTTATCTGTAAATGGTAAAAAAATAAATACATCTGTTGATCCATGGGCCGCGTTTCAAAATCTTGCTGGAGAAGTAGCAGAATTAGAGGTGAGTTCACCCGATAAGCCAAATGAATCAAAAACTGTACTCATAAAAATGCTTAATAGAAAAGCGGATTTAAGGCTTAGGTATCTTGACTGGGTAGAATCTAAGAGAAAAAAAGTGGACGAGCTAACGGGTGGAAAAGTAGGTTATATATACGTTCCCGATACCGGAACACACGGTCAAAATGAGCTTGTAAGACAGTTTATACCTCAAAGAACAAAACATGGGCTTATAATTGACGAGAGGTTCAATGGAGGAGGGCAGGTGCCTGACAGGTTTATTGAGCTACTTAACAGGCCTGTTTATAACTACTGGGCAAGGCGCGAGCAAAATTCTCATCAAAGCCCTTTTGTTTCTCACACAGGACCCAAGGTTATGATAATTAACGGATGGGCAGGTTCAGGTGGAGATGCATTTCCTCATTATTTTAAAAAAACAGGGCTTGGCAAACTTGTTGGTAAAAGAACTCTTGGAGGGCTTATTGGTATTGGGGGTTTTCCAAGGTTAGTGGACCACGGCTATATAACTACACCAAACTATGCTTTCCTGGGTACCGATGGAAACTGGGACATCGAAGGCTACGGCGTATCACCGGATTATGAAGTGGAAAATATGAGCAGTATTAATCCGGATAATTCTGATCCTCAGCTCCAAAAAGCGGTTGATGTAATTTTGGAGATGCTAAATAACAGACAAGAACAAAAACCTGTAGTACCGGAATATCCCGACAGATCCAATTAGTAATAAAAATTAGATATCTAATACAAGACTATTGTAATGTAGTGTTTGGCACTTCATATTCGGTGACAGGAACCGGGGAGGCATGATGAAGCACCATAAGCCATGTTGAGCCTTTTTTCTCGAAGATATTTGTTGATTGGGAGACGTTTGCCATCATAGGGTCTCGCTTGATGTATGTTAGGTGTTGTATGCAGGTAAGCCAGGCAACGTTACCCTTAACTTCCAGGTTTATGTTAGTTAGCTTTATATCTACCTGGTCCTCAGGGTCAAATACGTTTTCCCAGCTCTGTTTTATTGAATCCCAGCCATAAAACATTATCCAGCCCGGGTGTACACAGCATGATTTATCATCATTTGCCCAAACACTTTCCATAAGCTTCAAATCCCTTGTTCCAAGAGCTTTATAAAATGTTTCGTTAGACCTTATAATATCTTTCTTTTCAGTATCAGACATTTTGTTTGATTTTCATAGTTTATCTAAATCCAGGATGCTTATTCTATCTAATCCGGCACAGAATAAAATACCATAATTAACTGTAAATAAAATTAACTTAAATCTTGGTTTTTTAAAGTGTATTATAATTAAGTGTAATGAGTAAATATAACAAAGATCTAGTTTGTTCAAAAATTACCAATCGTCATATTGGAAGCAGGCTTATATTTTTGGATGAGGTTGACTCGACCAATAAATACGCATTGAGCATTATAGATCAGAAGCCATGCGTTTCGGGTACCATTGTAGTAGCAGACAGTCAATACGCAGGAAAGGGCAGGTTGGACCGCTCGTGGTATTCCCCAAAAGGAGTAAACCTATACTTATCTGTAATATTAATTCCTGATATAAAAACCGAAGAGGTAAATATTCTTACATTTGTTTCATCTGTAGCAACTGTTAACACTCTTTTGGAGTACGGTTTGAGCCCTGAGATAAAATGGCCAAATGATGTGCAGGTAAACAGAAAGAAAATCTCTGGGGTATTAACAGAAATTAATATGGAAGGGAATAAACCCGGTCATGTGGTTGTGGGAATCGGGATCAATTTAAATGTCGATATAGATAGCCTTTCAGAAGGTGATGTGGATAACCTTGCTACTTCGGTATACATAGAGCAAGGAAAAAAAGTTAACAGAAATGAGTTTTTGATAAAGTTGCTAAATAATCTCGATGAATGTTATGAATGCTATATAAAACATGGAAAGGAATTTATATATAATCTATGGGAGAGTAAATGGAATGGAAAAGGGAAAACAGTGAGTGTGAATACAGAGGATGATCAGTTTACAGGTAGGTGTGTAGGACTAGACAAAGATGGATTTATGCTGGTGCATAATCAAAATGATGAAACGGTTAGGATAGTTTCAGGCGATGTGGTCTACATATAAATCAGTTTGCAGCAGTAATTGATGTAATATCATCTCTTAGGTTTAGCATTAGATTTTCCCAGTCATTAATTCGAGAGGCATCATTTGTGGACATATATTTTTCTATTACCAAGCCCTGTTCAGTGGTTCTTATAAAACAGTCTCTAAATTTTTTATCGATTAATCCAGCAAAACTATGCAGTAGCCCAATAGAACTTGCAGTATCTGCGCAAAAATTTGTAACTAGTATTATTTCTTGATCAAATCCTTCAAAAATAACGTTCCAGAGTGTGCTTCTGGATTCTAATGAAAATGAGACTTTTATAGAATCATTAGACATTAAACCTTATTATTTGCTCAGTTTGGCATAACTTGTTTTGGCTTTTTGGACATAATCACGGTATCTGTAATCATTTATTACAAGCTCTAAAAAGTTGCCATAATGCTGCAGGGCTAGTTTTCTGTTATTTGAAATTTCATAGCTTGAAGCAAGGAAATAAAATGATTCTGGATGGTTAATGTTCTTTGCTACTGCTTTATTTAAATGCTGGATAGCATCATCATATTTTTTCATATAATATTTTGTAATTCCAAGGTTCATATAGGCCAGGGCAAATTCCTGATCCATATTTATAGCCTTTTTATACTGTTCTACTGCACTAGAGAGTCTGCCCTGCGTTCTAAATGTAGTGCCCAGATAATTTCTTAGCTGAGGGGAATCTGCAATCTGCAGTGATTTATTATAATGTTCGGCAGCTTTTCTATAATTTCTCTTTTTGTAAAAATACGATGTGCCAAGCTCGATATGTGCAGGAACAAAATCGGGATTTAGTTCCAGAGATTTTTTTATATAAGTACTATCAGGATTTTTGCCTGTTGAAGACCAGTAGAGGTAATATGCCTCGGGACTCGATGGGTATTTTGATATAAGCGAGTTTGCAACCTTTTTTGCCCTGGTGTTCCATCTCAGGTGCAGATAGTTTGTGGCAAGCGCACTTTTGGTTTCAAGTGAGTTGGGTGAGAGTTTAAGCGCCTTTTTTAGGTTTATATAAGACTTGTTGAACGGTTCTTCATAATCTTCTTTTATATGGACTTTATAGTTGGCAAGATACGAATAAACTTCTGATAGCCCGCTATAGGCCTTGGCATAGCCCGGGTCGGATTTTATAAGATTATTGTATAGTTCGATAGACTTATTAAAACCATCAGGGGTAAATTTTAAAAATTCCTTTCTAGCTGTATTATAAGTCTTTTCATTTGTCTTATTCGATGCAGATAGTAATTGCGTAGTACTGAATAGTACCAATGACATAATAAAGAATATCAGAAATGTCTTTATTGATTTAATACTGTTCATCAATGTATCCTCCTAATAGTTTGCTGCTATTACTTCCACTATTTCATTTGCTATTTTATCTTTGAATTTATCGGCCGATTTTCCAAATCCAAGGGAACTGAACCCCGCTACTTCTGCCGTGAGTATCTCCCTGCCGTTATCTTTTTGTACAAGCGCAATCTTTATGCTTATTGATGATTCTCCAAATTTAAGCGCTCCCTTATCAAACTTGAAATCCTTTGAAGACTGAACATCTACGATTTCAGCAAGCATGATAATGGTTTCACTAGCGGGTACATTATCTATAGGCCCGTAATTAATAGTTTGAAAACCTATATTAGATTGTATTAATTGATTCTCCACCTCACCGGGTATCTGTGTTTTTAAAATTAAAGGAATCGTTTCATCATAGGATTCAAAATCGGTAATTTCAAAGGCCGTGTAGCTTCTCAGAAGTGTCTCTGGCTTGCTATAATAAGAGGATGTATCCAGTTTGCCTAAAGTGCCGCAGTTGAGTACAAAAACGCTTAGTATGGCTAATAATATAATCTTGTAATTATGTTTCATTTATTGCTCTCCATTGAGAATGGTAAATTTAGTATTATAACATAACAACCACGAGGAATCACACATCAATGTAATTATAATAAACCACTGTTAAGGTAGATAGATAATTTTTATTGTAAATATCAAATAACGATGAACTTTACTTGTAGATTATCCGATTTAGACAGAAAATAATGAAAAACTGGGTAATTTTGGAAAATTTCTATATGTATATGGATTCAATTATATACAAAAAGAATAATCAAACTATTTAATCTGATCAGATCATTAATTATAAATAAATAAGTAGCTAAATAGGCAAAAATTTGGAGGAAAGCATAAAAGCTATGTATTTGAAAAAAGTATATTGTTATGCTAATTAGCCTCGCTCGGTTAAGTGTATGGCTGTTTAATAATAAATAGAGTATTGCTAATACAGGATTATTACAGGTTTAATCAATTTATATTAATTATTGCTATTTTATGTGCTGTATTTAAATATTGAGAGGTGTCATAAGAATCTGTATAAGTATGTATGTTCAATATATACAGGGTTTAATGTATGTAATAATAAATGTACTTCTCTTCTTTCGATATTCGAAATACATCTTTATATCTTTTTTATTATATATGCAGGTTATTAGGGGAAAAATATCCTAATATGACGAAAATTATTACTGCTTGAGCAAATTGTCTGGATCTTTTGATTGACAAATATTGTTACAGTATTTTACATGTAATAAGTCTTGTGAAATTGTATAAATTATATAAGGTATAATATGTGAACATAATAATATCTATATATAGTTATTATATGTCTAATAATACAAGATATGGTGTTAGTAGATATACAAAGTGACATATTATGTCTCATTATGCTTTTTATTATTGTAATAATTATTGTGCTGCAAATTATGTACTGCTGTAAAACTCAAAAACTGTATATTGTCTCTATAATTAAGTATTATACTTAATTATAATTGCCTGTGATAATTAATATCTAATAAATACAGTTAGTTATCAAAGTAATTGATTTTTGCTAAACATTTGGCATGCAGCTTGCACTATATCCAAGAAAAATTTTTAGGAGGTAGTTGAGTATGCCTAAGTTAATTAAACGTAAAAAGGGACAAAAAGGTTTTACACTTATTGAGCTCTTAGTAGTAGCCGCTATTATTGGTATTCTTCTTGCTCTTGCAATTCCTAACCTTATTAAGGCTAGAATGTCAGCAAACGAAGCAAACGCAAGAAAGTCTATGCAGACCCTAAGAGATGCAGAAGCCGAGTATTTTGAACAGGATCTTGATGGTAATAACGCAAGAGACTATACACAGTTAATAGGTAGTTTGACAACAAGAGCAAGCCTACGTTGTCCTGATCGGGCCCGTGACTGTGAAGAGTCTGACGCGCTTGTTGATAGTAGTTTCTTTGATGCTTTACCTGCAAGTGGAGCAGACGGTGAAACGGCTACAGTAGCTGACTGTGCAAATCCTAAAGCAGGTTATTGTATCAGTATGGGAGATCTT
>JBFFSH010000078.1:0-12023 GCA_041572575.1 Thermodesulfobacteriota bacterium | reverse complement strand
TGATACAAGCTCACCTTTTTTAAAATAACCCAGTACACCTTCTTTTTCTTTTGAAAATGTATCGTCGGAATATTCAGCTACAAGTTTGCTGAAATCGTTTCCTGATTTTGCAAGCTCTGCTATGCGGCTGGCTTTTTCAAGCGCCCGCTCAGGCTGCTGTTCATTAACAGATATGAGAATATGAGCTATTTGTACTTCATCTGAGTTTTCTATGTTGCCATAATATTCTTTATAGAGATTTTCTATTTCATCATCTGTAACTGCAACTCTTCCCTTAACTATAGAGTTTACCAATTTTCCGCTTATTATTTGCAGACGCCACTGTTTTCTGAACTGTTCTTTTGTGAGATTTTCTTTTTTGAGCATTTCTTCCATTTGTTCATGGCTCATCCCGGCTTTTGTTCTTATATTTTCAATTGACATATCAATTTCCGGATCAGAAACAGTAATACCCAATTTGGCGGCTTCCTGCTCAAGTATCATCTGTTCTACTAAATCATTTAGTACACGGTCTCTGTCAATTTCAGCTGTACCTGGAGGAATAGAGCTTATATATCTATTGAGATCGGATAGAGTAATAAGATCATCGTTTACTACAGCAACGATTCTGTCTATTACTTCAGTGGCATAACAAATACCAGTTATCATTATTATAAGCCCTGTAATTATAGTTGTTCTAATTTTCTGCATTACTATTTGTCTCCCTGGTTTCTTTATAACTATAAATTTCTATGTTTTCTAAATCTTTAAGATTTTTCAGATAGCTTTTAAACCTATTATTTTTGACCTCAAATTTTATATTATTTTTCAGGTTTTTAAATGGTATATGATTTGGTCCATCTATAAGTTTTAAAATAACATAAGAATTTCCAAATTTTACAGGCTCTGAAATCTCTCCTTTTTTCATATTAAAGGCTACATCACCCAAGAGTTTGCTGTATTTATCTCTGGTAATTTCTATATTTTTTTTAACCTTGATTTTGTAGTTAATGTGATTTGTTAAACCACCGAGGTCTGCATCTTCTTTTAGATTTGATATTATCTCATTTTGCAGATTTAGTAGTTCGTCCTGATTGAGATTTTCTATATCTTTGGGGATATAAGAAACCTGAGTTATGGTGGCACTCTGGTATAAATTTTTATTACTCTCATAATACTGTTCAAGCTCTTTGTCTGTTATTTCTTGATTTAGAATATCCTCACTTAACTTTCTAATCATTAATTTCTTCTTGTATTGCTCAACTGATTTTCTTATATCTTCTTTTTCACCGTATCCTTTTTTTAGGGCTTCTTTGTATAATATTTCTTTGTTTATATATGATTCTATAAACTTGTTTTTTTGCTTTGGAGATGACTGTATGAGTATTTTTTGTTTCACCGGAAGTGCGGATATGGCATCCTGGAGCTGCTTTTCTGTAATATGATCAGAACCAATTTTAGCGACAATATTGTCTACAACAGGTTTTTTGGTTTTTACACTCTGCTTATCAGAACTATCATGACAAGATACAATAATTAAAGCGCTTAAAAGAATAAGTGTTTTTATCATATTCACTTAATGTGCTGTCTTATTAGTTGGTTGATTCATATACGGTGGATTTTTAGAATTAAATGAAGACATAATTTCTTTTACAGATTTTAATGTTAACTCACTTTTTTCGCTTATTCTATATATGCCGGATGGTCTGAAATATTTAAATAGCGATGAGTTTTCCAAAAACTCCATTACCACACTGTTTTTCTTAAGCTCAAGCTTTTTGATCAAAAACTTTTTCATGTAGATTTTTATTTCTATTAAACTAAATAGATTAACAACAGTTTCGGGAGCCCTGCCAAATCTGTCCGATATATCAGAATATATCTCTTTTAATTCTTTTAAACTCCTGCATGATGATAGTTTTTTATAAACCATAAGCCTCTCGGAATCGTCTTCTATATATTCATTTGGAATAAATGTGGGGTAAGAAGATTTAATCTCAGGCTCAAAACTAAACTCCTGTTTTTGATTGCTCAGGTTTCTTACGGCACTTTCTAACATTTCCAGATACATTTCTAGACCTATATCACCAATATGGCCCGATTGTTCAGTGCCAAAAAGCGTACCAGCGCCCCTGATTTCCAAATCAGATAGTGCAAGCTTAAATCCTGAACCCAGTTCTTTTAACTCAGAAATAGCCTTGAGCCTCTTTTTAGAACTTTGCGTTAATTTCTCTGAACCCGGGACAAGAAAATAGGCATAAGCTTTTTTATCAGCTCTGCCCACTCTTCCTCTCAACTGATACAGGTCGGCAAGTCCAAACATATGAGCATCATTTATAATAATCGTGTTTGCCCTTGATATATCAAGCCCCGATTCTACAATTGTGGTTGTAATCAGCAGATCGATATCACCGTTAATAAATTTATTTATACTATTTTCCAATACAGATTCTCTCATTCTTCCGTGTGTGATCTCATATTTCACATCGGGAACTATGTTGGTAATTCTCTTTGCAATTGTGTGAATATCTTCAATCCTGTTGTGAATAAAAAATACTGCTCCACCTCTTTTTAGCTCGTTTGTTATAGCTTCCCTTATGGTGTTTTCATTGAAATGATATACATATGTTTCAATCTGCTGTCTTCCGGCAGGAGGGGTGTTAATAAGGCTTATATCCCTTATGTTTGCTAAAGAGAGTTGCAGGGTTCTAGGAATCGGCGTAGCGCTCAGGGTTAGTACATCTACTGAGGTTTTGATCTTTCTTATATTTTCTTTTTGTTTAACGCCAAATTTATGTTCTTCATCAACTATTATCAGGCCTAAGTCTTTAAAATGAACTTTACTGCCAAGTAGTTTATGAGTGCCGATTATGATGTCGGTATTACCTAAGTACAGAGATTCCAGTATTTTATTTGTTTGAGCGGAGGTTCTAAATCTTGAAATCATTTCAACATTTATCGGAAAACCCTTAAGGCGTGATTTAAAAGTAAGATAGTGCTGAAAACAAAGAAGTGTAGTTGGTACTATTACTGCTACCTGTTTGCCGTCCATAACGGCCTTGAATGCTGCTCTTATCGCTACCTCGGTTTTTCCAAAACCCACATCACCACAGATGAGCCTGTCCATGCTTAAATCAGATTCCATATCCAGCATCACATCGTTAATGGCACTTACCTGATGAGCGGTTTCCTCATGCTCAAACGACTGCTCAAGCTCAGAGTAGAGCGTATCATTTTTAGAAAATCTAAAACCCTTTTCGGCCTTTCTTTTAGCATAGAGCTGCAGGAGGTCTTTGGCGATAAGCTCAATAGATTTTTTTACTTTCTTAAGAGTCTTTGCCCAGGTTTCTTTGCCAAGTTTTTCAATGGTTGGAGATTTTCCCTCACCAACATACCTTTGAACTATGTTGAGTTTATCAACGGGAACATAAATTTTATCTCCGTCTTTATACTCACATACTAAAAAATCAGCCTTTTTACCTTTTATATCAAGTTGTAATAGACCTCTGTATATGCCTACACCGAAATCCTTATGAACTATATAATCACCAGGTTTTAATTCACTAAAGGAAGTTATAAATGCCGATGGAATGTCATCATTTTTGGAAACCGGCTTTACCTTTTTTTGATGGTATATCTCATTTTCGGTTATTACGGCAATCCCAAATTCTTCAGATACGAAACCACTTTCAATTTCACCTATCTCAAATTGAATATCTTTTAGTTTTCTGGACTTTATTATTTCTGCTAGTTTTTCGGTTTCACCCTTTGTCTTTAGAACAAACAAGATTTTATAATCTTCTTTTTGTAATTGCTTCAATCTGTCAGCAAGCTCATTATAAGGTGAGGGGCTGTTTTCAGGCTGCTTATGAAAATCAATATTCTTAAAGTTCAGATTGATGCTGTTTTTACCGCTTACAGGTAACTCAGGAATATAGATTTTTTTAATTTGTGATAACTTTGTCTTTAATTCAGGCAGGCTCAAATATAAAGAGTCTAAATCAGGGATAAGCTTGTATTTCTTTTTTAGTACTAACAGTTTTTCAGAAATATCTTCCAAACACTGTTCAAAGTACTTTTCTTCACTTCCTGAATAAAAGAATAACAAAGTGTCTTCATTCATATAATCAAAAATGCTTTTTAAAGATTTAAAACAAAAAGGGATAAGCCAGTTTATATATTCTGGCCTTTGCTCATTTTGCAGCTGGTGTATAAGTGAGTTTCTATAAGAAGCGGATACTCCATTTTCATTGGAAAACTCCTTAATCGATGATTTTATATAGTTAATATTGTCTTGGTCAACTATGAGTTCAGTAGTTGGGATTACGCTGGCTTTATCTGTTTTGCTTACTGTCTTTTGGTTTACTGTATCAAAGAACCTTACCGAGTGAATGCTGTCTCCAAAGAACTCAATTCTTAAAGGAAGTTCATAGCATGGTGAGAATATATCTATGATTAATCCCCTGTGGCTGTAATCACCTTTTTTCTGCACAAAATCTGTTTTTGTATACCCAAAAGCACTGAGCCTTTGCTGTAGCAGTGTTCTATCGAGTTTATCATTTATATTTATCTTGATACTGCAGGTATCATAAAAATCCCTTGGAGGATATTTTTCAAGGAGAGTTTGTATATCACAAACAAGAATTTTGTGGTTTTGAGCATCATAAAGCCAGTTACTTCTGAGACTAAACACATCTGAGCTGGATGTAAAAAGAGGTCTATCTGCATCAAGTTCTTTTTTAGGTAAGTAAAGAACTTTGGAATTAGTTAGATATGATAGCTCTTTTTGGGTTTGTTCTGCCTGTTTATCATCGGTAGTAATAATGAGAAGCTGCTTTTGCGATATAAGGCTTAGCCATGAAGCAAAAAAGTTTTTTGAAAAACCTTGCAGACCACCCAGATATACCTTGTCATTGCTATCTAGAGTATCAACAATGTGCCGGGCAATATACTTGTTGTTAACCCTGGTGCTTAGGTGTTCTATTATAGATTGCTTATTCGTTGACACTTCCTGCAATTAATAATTATTTTGTAAATCTTTGAGAATTAAATCACCCATTTCCGTACAGTTAACCTTCTTTGAGCCCTGTTCATAAATATCTCCTGTTCTATAGCCACTTTCTAGCACACTGTCCACGGAGCTTTGAATTTTATTTGAAATAGAATCAAGGTTTAGTGAATACTTCAGCATCATAGCTGTAGTAAGTATCGACGCTATTGGATTTGCAAGATTTTGCCCTGCTATATCCGGTGCGCTTCCGTGTACAGGTTCATATATTGCGCCGTGAGTACCGATACTTGCAGAGGGAAGCATGCCAAGTGATCCTGTAAGCTGAGCTGCTTCATCGCTTATAATATCTCCAAACATATTTCCTGCAAGCATAACATCAAAGCTCTTGGGTCTTCTGATAAGCTGCATGGCCGCGTTATCCACATATAAATGTTCAAGCTCAATATCAGCAAATTCTGTTTCTTTTACTTCAGTTACCGTATCTCTCCACAGCTGCATGACTTCCAGCACATTTGCTTTATCAATCGAGGTTACTTTTTTCTTTCTCTTGCCTGCAATTTCAAATGCAACTCTTGCTATTCTTTTTATTTCGCTGGTTGTGTAGCTAAGTGTATTGGTGCCTTTTTTCTCATCGCTATCCAGGTATTCTATGCCCCGCGGAGTTCCAAAATATATCCCTCCGGTAAGCTCTCTTACTACCATTATATCAACCCCGTCTACAATCTCATTTTTCAGGGTAGATGCGTTTTTTAATGGGCCAAAAACCACGGCGGGTCTTAGGTTTGCAAAGGCATCGAGCTCTTTTCTTATTCTCAGCAACCCTCGCTCGGGTCTTATCTCATGAGGCAGGCTGTCCCACTTAGGTCCTCCCACTGCACCCATAAGCACAGCATCCGATTCCATTGCAATTTCTATTGTTTTATCTGTAATAGGAATCTTGTGTTCATCAAGACATGCGCCGCCAAATAAAGCTTCTTCAAATTCCAGTCCAAGGTTTTCCTGTTCATTTAAAAAATTGAGGATTTTTATACTTTCATTTGTAACTTCGGTTCCTATACCATCGCCTGGCAGTAAAAGAATTTTAGGCATATATTCTGTTCTCCTGTTTTTAGTAATTAAAACTGCGTATTTTACCTGAAATAAAAAATTAGATGGAATTGTTAGTTTTATTATGGTTAAAATATATGCCAGACATAACAAATCAATTTAAGATCTAAAAAATTGGCAAAGAAAAAAAGAGCTAAAAATACTAAGAACAAGGATGTAGGTACATCAGATGTAAAGACTCAAGTTGAGTCTGAGCAATTAGATGAGTTAACCCTAAAGCTGCCTAGTTGGCTGAGGGGTGAGGTTTTTCTTTCTATACTGTTTTTTGTCCTTGCATTTGTACTCTATTCTTTTTCACTAAAAAATGAGTTTGTTTGGGATGATGTGGAGGTTATTAAGAAAAGCTACTATAATTTTGAAAATACCAGTTTAATTTCAAAATTTATTCCTGCTGTAAATGAAACGAAAAAACTGCTCTACTACAGGCCAACCATACCAATATCATATATAATTGACTGGAATAACTGGAATTTAAACCCATTTGGATATCACCTTAGCAATTCCATTTTTTATGCCTTTACTGTTGTAGGCATGTTTTTCTTATCAAACAGAATAACCAGGCTTTTTTCAATTAAACAGGCACTTACTTTTTCCATGCTTGCTACCCTGCTCTTTGTACTCCACCCAATGCACGTAGAGTCTGTATCATGGATTGCGGGCAGGACTGATGTTTTGTGTACTATGTTTTTCCTGTTTGCTCTGGGATTTCATATATTAAGCTACAAGAAATTTTATCTGCTGCCAGTAGTATGTTTGTTTTATTTATTTTCACTATTTTCAAAAGAAGTGGCAGTTGCATTTCCGCTCTTGATAATATGTATGGATTATTTGGTGAAAAGACCTATTACAAAAGCAGATTTATTTAGGTACGTGGTATATTTTAGTCTCACTGGTTTGTATTTATATCTGCGTTCAAGATCTTTTATCAATATACCTCAAGTATATAATCCTGATATTGTAAGTGATTCTCAAAGTCCTGGCCAATTACTATATTATTTTGGAATATTTAAGGTATTTATTGTCTCCTATGCTTACTATTTAAAGCAATTACTTTTTCCCTACACATTTAACGCCTTTGTAACCTACCTGCCGACCCAGGTTTTATACTTAACAGTTTCTATAATTTTGATTGCTATATTGGTAATATTTTTCTTTTATTCTTATTTAAGAAATAAAAAATTTATTACATTTAATATCTTTTGGGTCTTTTTAACCCTGGGTCCATCTGTACTAATTGCAATATTTGCATTTATCGCTACTCCAGTTTCTGAAAGGTATCTGTTCCTGCCTACTGTAGGATACTGTATGCTTGTAGCTTATCTACTTACTGGGTTTTTGGATAAACCACAAACAAGGACTGTATCACTGGTAATTACATGTTTTCTTATCGGCAGTTTTATGTTTTTTACTATCGACAGACAGAGCGTCTGGCAAAGCAGGCTTAATTTTTGGCAGGATGCCTCCAGCAAGTCGGATCATCATGCAATACCCCATATAAATTATGGAATGGCTCTTTTAGATGCGGGAAGAACTGACGAAGCAATCAGTGAATTTAATATAAGCTTAAAACCGGACATACAGAATACTCCCACAGGAAGAGCTATTGCAGCAAATAATCTGGGGGTTGCTTATATTAATAAAAATAATTATGAGCAGGCCGCAAGAACTCTTCTCATCGCACTGGAAAGTGATCCGGGCTTTTATAAGACATACTATCATTTTGGTTTGTTGTATTATATCAGAGCAGGTAAGTCCAAGCTTGAAGATGATTTTGCTACAAGTGAGAGGTTTTTACTCAAGGCAACATCTATTTATCCTAGATATGGAAAAGCATACCTCTTGCTTTCCAAGCTAAACAGTAATTTTGGAAATAAGGAAAAAGCAGTTCATTATGCAACAAAAGCCCTGCAAAGCGGTCTGGTAAACGAACTTGCTGCCCAGGCTACAAAAGTTATTCAGATGAACAAGTGAGTGTTCAGTATCAGAAAATATAATTTTATCTGTTTTGCATATTTAAATACAAATGGAAACAAATAATTTACTTCCATCTATAATAAAAAACAGACTTATTGCATCACTGTTTTTATTCCTTGTTTCGTTTGCAGTTTTTATCCCTTCATTAAATAATGATTTTGTCTGGGATGATATACCTTATTTGCTTAACAGGATCGAGAATTTAACAATTTCTAAGCAGATAAATAAAGTAATTCCCAAAAAATCAAATAATAAATCAGATTATTACAGACCCATGCTACATATTTCCCTGGCATTGGATAATGACATATGGAACGGCAAATCACTTGGGTTTCATCTCTCAAATATAGTAATGCACAGCATAACAACAGTATTGCTGTTTTTTCTTGCTCTGTTGATACTAAAGGAGCTTAATTATACTAGGCAATATGAAACGGCGTTTGTAAGCTCGCTCCTTTTTGCTCTACACCCCATCCATGTGGAATCTGTATCATTTATTTTGGCACGATCTGATCTTCTTTGCGCAGTGTTTTTAATGGGCTTTTTTATTTTTTATATTAAGTCTTATGAGAAATTATACTATTTGCCATTATGTATAGTGTTTTTTGGTTTAGCGCTTATATCAAAAGAGGTGGCTTTTGTGTTTCCATTTCTTATTGTTTTGTATGACATCATAAGACCTAAATTCCCAAAAAGAGAATACATAATACGTTACTCAATATGCTTAATTATATTTTTAATATATTTATATATTAGGAACAGGGGTTTTGTAGTAATTCCGGAAATTTCACAAGCAGTCATTGGACAAGACACTGGTGGATTAGAAAAAATAAGCATTTTAGCTCAGAGTTTTTTAAACGCATATGGTTTTTATGCTTATAAGTTTGTTTATCCTTTTAATTTTAATATAACAGTGGGAAGGCTTGCTGTAGACATTAGATTTATCATAGTTTCTGTTTCTTTAATAATATTGATGTTTTTATTTGTCTACAGAAGATACAGGTTCAATTTATTGGGATTAACTTTTGCAATAATATCTTTAATTCCTGCAGTTTTTGTTTCTGTTGTTGATGTGGTTACTTCTCCTTATGCAGAAAGATTTTTATATATACCTTCAATAGGTTTTTGTATGGTACTGGGCTACCTGTTTGTACATAGTGAGCAAAGATTTAAACTGCCAATATATTCGATATGGGCAGTGCTTGTTTTTGTATGTTTAATTTACAGCGTGTTTACTATTAAGGAGCAGTTTGTCTGGAAAAATAGCTATACACTCTGGAAAAAGGCTGTCGAGCGGTCCCCTCAACAACCGATGCCAAGACTAAATTATGGTTATAGTCTAATGAACAAGGGGCAGATTGATGGGGCGATTGATCAATTTGCCAAGGCTGTTGAATACGAAAAAGATCACAACAAATCACAAAAGGCTCTGGCTTACAATAATCTGGGTACAGCTTATATGGGCAAAGGGGATTTTAAAAAAGCCATGCAAAGTTTTGAGCATGCTAATAAAATTGATCCTAAGTATGAGTTAACATATAAGTACCACAAGGGATTAATTTACTACTTAGAGGGTGATAAGATATATAGACAGAATGAATCCCTGGCTGAAGAAAAGTACAAAAAAGCATTACAGGTTCTATTAGAAGTAGATAAGCGTTCAAAATACAATAGAAGACTTCATTTATTAGTAGCAGAAGTGTATTTAAGGCTGGGTGATTTTAAGCAGGCACACAAATTTGCTGATCGTTCACTCAAATCTGGAAAAGCAAAGCTCGATAAAAAGCAAAGAGAAAGAGCAGAATATATTTTAAATTATACTGAACGCTATCAATAGATGTTACCCCACATAGTTAGTAAGTGTACCTATACTTTGTATTGTAATACCCACTTTATCACCTATTTTCATGGGTCCAATGCCTCCGGGAGTTCCAGTGGATATGACATCCCCGGGATACAAGGTCATAACATGGGATATAAAATTTATTAATTTAGGGATATTAAAAATTAAATTGGATGTACTGGAATTTTGTTTTAATTCGCCATTTAAAAATGTTTTTATATCCAGATTAGTTGGATCAATATCTGTTTCAATCCATGGACCAATGGGAGCAAAAGTATCAAACCCCTTGGCTCTTGTAAATTGGATGTCCTTGCTTTGCAGGTCTCTGGCCGTTACATCATTTAGACAGCTATAACCCAAAACAAAATCCATAGCATTTTCCATGCTTACATTTTTCGCAACTCTTTTTATTATTACTGCAAGCTCTCCTTCGTAATCTACTCTCTTTGACATATGAGCCGGATAGATGATTTTATCTTCATTTCCTATCACACTGGAGCCTGGTTTTAGAAAAAGCATAGGGTCTTCAGGGATTTTCTTGTTCATCTCTGCTGCATGATCTTTATAGTTGAGTCCGATTGCTACGATTTTGGAAGGGACGCAGGGTGCTAGAAGCTTTAGCTCGTCCAGATCATATGACTTATCTGTTATTGAATAATCTTCAAATGGACTGTTATCAATCTCAGTTACTGTTGTATTTTCTATTATTCCATAGCATGTTTGTGAATTTGTGTTTATAAATCTGCATATTCTCATGATTTTAAAGTTTAAATAAGTTTTAGCTAAAATTCTTAACTGTCATACGCAACTTTTGCAAGATAAAGACCGTGCGCAGGGGCGGATTTTATATATTTATGTTTTTTACCGCTTGAGATTATTTCTGCAAACTCACTCTCAGTCATTTTGCCTTTGCCAACACTTACAAGTGCTCCTGTGATTAATCTAACCATACCCTTTAGAAAGCCATTTGCCTGGATACAAAACTCAATTGTCCCGTCTCTTTTTTTTGTAAATGATGCTTTGTATATTGATCTTACAGTTGTCTTAACACCTGAGCCTGTTTTGGAAAATACCAGGAAATCATGTTCGCCCAGGAGACTGGCCGCAGCGTTCTGCATTTTTTTTAGATCGAGTTTATATGGTATATGCCAGACCCTCTTTGTGTTTATTGCTGTCCTGCTTTGCCTGTTGAGAATTTTGTATATATAGGTTTTTCTCAATGAATCGTACTGAGAATGAAAATCAATATGTACTTGCTGAGACTTTATAATAGCAATATCACAGGGAAGTACGCTGTTAAGAGCTTTTGTAATTCTATCAGTATTTATAGTTGATGAAGTTTTAAAGTTGGCCACTTGCTCCATTGCATGCACGCCGCTGTCTGTTCTTCCTGATCCTGTAATTATTGTTTTTTCATTAGTTATTTTTTGTATACTTTCTTCTATAAGCTTTTGTATTGTATTGAGGCCTGGTTGTCTCTGCCAGCCATGATAATTAGTCCCATCATATTCTATAAAAAGCTTTATATTTCTCATTTGTCTGTGCTGATTCCAAATCTTATTCTCGGATCAAGCTTTAAATACAACATATCAACTATTAAATTGGAGACTACCAATACTACTGTATAGACTATGGTTATACCCATAATAAGTGGATAGTCCCTGTTTGAAACAGCTAAAACAAAGAATTTGCCCATTCCGGGAATAGCATATATGTGTTCAACTACAAATGATCCTGTTACAAGGTAAGCAGTAATCGGCCCCAGCACGGTTACTATGGGAATAAGGGCGTTTTTAAATATATGCTTGAATATTATTTTATATGTTTTCAGTCCCTTGGCCTTTGCTGTTCTAATAAACTGTGCCCCTGTAACATCAAGCATACTGGATCTTACAAGTCTCATCAGATATGCAGCAGGACCAGCTGCAAGGGTAAGGCCCGGCAGTATATAATGCTTAGGCTCACCCCATAAAGCAGCCGGAAGAATCCCGTATTTAATTGAGAATATGTATATAAGAAATGCGCCTATAACAAAACTTGGTACAGAAATAAGCGCTGTTGAAAATGAAAAAGAAAGAAAGTCAAATGATCTTCCTCTTTTTATAGAAG
>JBFFSH010000077.1:0-12383 GCA_041572575.1 Thermodesulfobacteriota bacterium | reverse complement strand
TGGCCTGGACAGGCTCATAATGCTGCTTTCGGGGGCCACCTCTATAAGGGATGTAATTGCGTTTCCAAAAACACAGAAAGCCTTCTGCCCGCTTACTGAAGCACCATCTGAAGTGGACTTAAACCAACTACTGGAGCTTGGGATTAATATCAAGAAGAAGCAAAACGATGGCAGCTAAATTCTTTTATATTTATGATCTGAAAATAGAATAATTTATATAGTATTAGTACTTATACATATATTAATTTAGATTAGTTTAGGTTATTATACTTATTCAAATGAGTGCCAAACCCACAGTTTCAATAGTAATTCCACTGTACAATGAAGAGGAATCATTTCCCATATTAGTGCAGAGATTAAATAAACTTAAAAAAGAACTACCATTCAAAATTGAAGTGGTACTAATAGATGATGGAAGCACGGATCGCACATCTGAACTTATGGAAGAATTGTCACTCAGTGATAGCACTTACAAATCTGTTTTCCTTTCCAGAAATCATGGACACCAGCTAGCACTAACCGCAGGGCTTGCAAATGTATCGGCTACTGAAGCCGTTATGATAATAGACGGAGACCTGCAGGACCCTCCGGAGCTGCTGGAACAGATGTATGAAAAATACAAACAGGGCTATGACGTTGTATATGCAATAAGAACAAAAAGAAAAGAGGACTTTTTCAAAAGAGTTTCATACTGGCTTTTTTACAGACTGTTAAATCTGATTTCTAATTTTAATATACCTCTGGATAGTGGAGATTTCTCTCTTATAAGCATGAGAGTTGTAAATATTATGAATAAGATGCCAGAAGAGAGCCGATACCTGAGAGGCATGAGAAGCTGGATTGGATTTAAACAAACCGGTATTGTATATGAAAGGGATGAGAGAAGTTATGGCGAGACAAAATATACTCTCAGAAAGCTAATCGGACTTGCATATTCCGGAGTTTTTAATTTTAGTGATTTTCCTATTAAATTCATTACATATTTAGGGTTAATATCAATACTTTTTTCATTCTTATATTTAGCTTTCACTATTATACACAAACTAATTTATCAAAATGTCCCCCAAGGCTTCACAACAACTTTGTTTATAATTATACTGCTAAGCGGGGTACAGCTGGTGTCCCTGGGAGTAATAGGTGAATATGTAACAAGAATATTCTTTCAGGTTAAAAACAGGCCTCTATATACAATAAGTCAAATAATCGAAAACAAAAAACCTAAGGATGGATAGAGCTTATTATAATGAGTACCACTTCCTGGAGCGTAATCATTGGTGGTTTGTTGTACGTTCCAGGATTATTAATGACGCAATCAAAAGACTCATAAATTCCAATAAAAACCTCTCGATACTAAACATTGGCATTGCCACAGGTGCCACAAATCAATTTTTGCAAAATTATGGCAATATAACATCGATAGAGTATGACAAGGAATGCGCAAGTTTTACTTATGAGAGATCAGGCGAAAAAATAATAGTAGCGTCAGCGGAGGACCTCCCTTTTAAAAACAACTCTTTTGATCTGGTCTGTGCATTTGATGTCATAGAACACATTGAAAATGATTTAAGATCTGTAGAAGAAATGAAGAGAGTTTGCAATAATGGCGGAAACATATTTATTACTGTCCCTGCATATATGATTCTATGGAGTCATCATGATGTAGTAAACCAGCATAAAAGAAGATACATAAGCAACGAAATTGTATCTTTATTTAATACCAAAGATAATAGTGGCAGAGAAATTTATAAAACATACTTCAATTCCTTACTCTTACCACTGGTACTATCATTCAGACTGCTCTCAAGGATTATTCCTGACAGTCTGATCAGAAAAGGTGCCGGCTCTGACTTTACAATAGTAAACAATGATAGTCCCATAAATAAATTGTTATATCAGATATTTAGCATCGAAAGATTTCTATTAAAATATATTACTTTTCCATTTGGCAGTTCAATACTTTATGCATGGAGGAAAAGTTTATAGATACTACAAACCTTCAGGCAAGGATTTAACATTCTGAGCATCTGATTTTTCTATAATATCATCTGCACTTGCCGGTATTCTCTCCAGCATTTCTCTATCCAGCAAATACACGCTATCCTTATCTGCCGTCCTGGCATAAACCAGATCTCCCTTTTGATTTCCAAGATGCAAAGAGAGTGCCCGATTGTCATTTAATGTAATCTTTATATCGGAGTCAGCTAATCCATACTCCCCCAAATCTTCTGGCGTATCATCGGCAAAGTCCTTCACTTCCAGATTTATCAATTCAGATATTAAGCCTGTAATTTTACCCTGTTCCACCTGCCCCTCACTATCTTTGATTGACCATGAACCATTTAGCTTTTTTAAATCAATTACTCTACCATTGTTCTCAATTGTGGCACTGGCTACTTCATCCTCTTTTATATTGAATAGTTGTTTTATTCTAAGATCATTTATAGAGTGTGGGAGCTGATCGAAGTTATGGCTTGAGACAAGATATACCGACGGTCTTCCGCCAAGCTTCATATAATAGTCCGTGTCCTCTTTTCTATTACCAAATGAGTAGGTGATTTGCCTGTCACCTTCTGTGATGGTTAAAACGGCTCCGGGTTTATCAAGCCCGTAATCAGAAAGACTCTTTGGTTCATCGGATTCGAATCCTACCACGCGCAAATCAGAGAATGAACGCACTATGCCCTCGATCTGAAGCTGGTTGAGTTCTATATAGTCTGCGATATTCGAACCATCCCACCTGCCTCCCTTTTTATCAAATGACTTAGAAAAGCCGCCGGCCTCAAACCTGACACGTGTAATTAAATTTTCATCCAGGTTAATAATTTCCCTGTCTCTCAGATCATTAAACTTCCTGTCCATAAAAGGCCAGACAAGACTGCTGTCTGAAAGAATTACTCCGGACTTGCCTGCCTGCTTAACATACACTCCCGAGCCCACTGGACTGTTACCGCCAATCACAATCGAATGCTCATTGCCATCCGCACTAAACCTAACCTTCGCAATTGGATCAATTAACCCATACTGAGCCAGGTTGTCATCCACTTCAGATACCTGGATTCCTTCCTTAAGGTCGACTATGGCGTCAACTACTGTATCGACTGTAAAGCTGTCCGCTTTATACCTCTTATCTTTTTTAATCAAATACCAGTGCTCATCATGTCTGGAAAGTACAATAGTAAGATCGGGATAAACAAGGTCTACAGAAACAATTTGTTCTTTTTTAAGTACCGGAAAAAGCCTGGATTGCTGCTGCTCTTTTTGCTCTGCTCCCTTTTCAAAGAATAGGTAGTATGAGCCTGCAAGTACAAGAATAAGTAGAGCTACTGCTGTAGAATAAAATTTTTTGATAAGTTCCGGCATTATTGGATTTATTTACGACTACATATTCTTTCTCTTCCACCACACGTATATTCCTGATGCTAATATTATAAGCGGAATAAGAATAACGGTTATGGCAAAGAAAAATTTAAGCTGCGAACTGGTTAAAACAATCTTACCCTGCTCGGCAACCTTAGGTCTTATGGTAATGAGATTTTCATCCCCGGATATCCAGTTTACTACGTTTAATACATAATCTTTATTGCCTGAAAAAAGCAAAAACCTGTTCGAAGAAAACTCTGCACTTCCAAATACTGCAATCTTACCGCCCTCAGAAAGCTGCCCCACTACCGCTACAGACACTGGCCCCTTCCTGTCACCTGATTCAAAATCAGCCTTACCCTGCTCAAACAGATCAAGGTTGGTCTCGGCCCAGCTGTATTCACTTGTTGCTGCTATGGACTCGATATTGGAAGCTTCTGACGATACCGGCTCTACGGTTCTTACAAAAGGAAATAGCGTTGCAAATTTAAAATCGCTTGTGATTTTGTGCTGAGGGTACTGTGCTACTATGGGGGCCACATCACCTCCTCCCACAAGCTTCGATGAAGGGTCTATTACAATATTATTTCCGATTTTTATGCCGTAGCCCGAAAGCATCTTAACAAGCTCAGGCGAGCCCTGGGGCTCAAGCATAAATATAGTGTTGCCGCCTTCATCGATAAAGTTTTTTATAGCATCTATCTCGGTTTGTAATAGAGTCTTCCTGGGACCTGCTACAACCAGAATAGAATCATACTTTGGCAGATCAAGATTTTGTTTAACAAGAAGTTCAGATACTTCATACCCCTCATCCCTCACAGCGTTTACAAGCTGTCCAAACCCTGATACATCAGACACATCTGCAGTATCCCTTTCTCCATGACCTATAATAAAATAGAGCGTCTTCTTACTTTCCTTTGCAAGCTTAATTATTGCATTTGTTATCTCGTTTTCCGAGGTATTTATAATACCGTCTGAGAGCGGATCGGTAAGGTTTATCTTAAGACTATCTTCGTCCCTTGCGATAACCACCGTAGAGTATTCTGTGATTCCATACTGTGTTGCAAGCCCGGGGCTTTTATCAGGGTCTACCATTGTAAGCTTAACTTTATCGGAGTACTCTTTATATTGATTTGCAAGGGTTAAGAACTCCTTTCTATCCAGCCCTACTTCCTTAAAAAAACCTATTATCTCTACTTCACTCTCAACAGTGGTAAGAATTTGCCTGGTCTGATCGGAGATGGAAAAGAGCTTGTCTTTGGTCAAATCCATCCTGCCACCGTTTTTAAGAGCAAAATAGTTTGCAAATATCAATATTCCAATAACAACGGTTATAAATATTATAGCGTTTGTTCCGTGAAGCAGCACCCTTCTTGAGCTCATCGCCACCTCTCCGAATCCAGTATTACATGGGTCAGAAAAAGCCCGAAGAATATAAAAGAGATATAGTAGACAATGTCTTTTACCTCTATTACCCCTTTTATAAAATTATCCAGGTGATTAATAATCGAAAGATATCCAACAACCGAACTCTCTGCATCAGAAGTAGAGCCTACGATCCAGAATAACAGTAAAACCCCAAAGGATATGACGGCACAAACAATCTGGTTTTGGCTAAGAGAAGAAGCAAATAACCCAACGGAGAGAAAACTGGCGCCGAGCAAAAACAGGCCCAGAAACCCTGTGAGTATTACTCCGGGATCGGGGTTGCCTTTTATGTAAAGCACCACTATAAAAATTGCCGAGAACACAAGCATCAGCAAAAACAGGCTAAGAGCCGCAAGGTACTTGCCAAGAACTATGTGGATCACCTTTATTGGAGAAGTAAAAAGGAGCTCGGATGTATGCTGCTTTTTCTCTTCAGAAAGAAGCCTCATGGTAAGCATGGGAATAATTAGCAGCAAAAGCACGCTAATTGTTCCAAAATAGGGCTGCAGGACAAACTCAGTAAGGCTGAAAGTCTGCTGGAACATCTGTGCGCGCGTATCAAACTGCGCCTGGGCAAAACCCTGCAGGTATATAAAAAAGAATACTCCTGTTAGAACGGTGAAAACCAAAAGCACTATATATGCAATCGGTGATACAAAATAGGATTTAAGCTCTCTTTTTAGTATTGTGTATGTCTTTTTCACTGTTTTTGGTCTGATGCTATTACGTTTAGGAACACATCTTCGAGGGTATTTGACCTTGGCCTGATCTCCTTAAGCCCCCAGTTATTATCAATAATAGCCCTTGCAATTTCGTCTGTATTATTTGAACTTTTTGATTTAACAATAAACTCTCCACCGCCCTTATCCTCGGTACTTTGTACTGACTGCAGGGAGTTTAGCGTGGTTTTTATCTCACTTGAATAGTTTGATACTTTGATATGGACTTCATTATCCTCGTCTAACTTTTTGTTCAACTCCACTAAAGAGGTTTCCAGAGCAATTTTGCCCTTATTGATGATCACGACCTTAGAGCACGTCATCATTACCTCTGGCAGAATATGAGTGCTCAGGATCACCGTTCTGTCAGTGCCAAGCTGTTTTATAAGCTCCCTTATCTCAATTATCTGCTTTGGATCAAGGCCGATTGTAGGCTCGTCCAAAATAAGCACAGAGGGGTCGTTTAGTATTGCCTGAGCTATTCCAATCCTCTGCCTGTAACCCTTAGACAGGTTTCCAATGAGCCTTGCGCTTACATCAGCTATGCCGCATCTGCTCATTGCGCTGTCTATTTTTTGAGCCTTATCCTCCTCCACTCCTTTCAGCCCGGCAACGAAGTCCAAAAAGTCTGCAACCTTCATATCATCATAAAGCGGAGGATTCTCAGGAAGGTATCCGATCTCGTTCTTGGCCTTTATAGGATAGTCCAGCACATCAAACCCCGACACTTCCACCCTGCCCTCATTTGCCGGCATGTAGCCCGTGATCATGCGCATGGTAGTGGTCTTTCCGGCTCCGTTTGGGCCCAGAAATCCCAGTATCTCTCCCTTATTAACCTGGAAAGATATATCGTCTATGGCAGTTATGCTGCCGTATGTCTTTGTAAGGTTCTCTACTTTTATCATCCCAAAAATAGAGTCAATAGATATGAAATTTCATAAAAAATTAATTATTCAGATAAAATTGTCAAGAATTATATTTTGAAATAATTTTTGATTGTTAATATACTACCTTAAATATGCGGGAAAAATAATTTTATTTAAAGAAAAATTGTATTAAAATATAAATTAACATATAAAATATGATATTTATTTGAAAATTGAGATATTACATATTTCACAATAAATTTTATATGATATAATTCGAGCCAAATTTCATATTCCATATAAATGATTCCTATAGGAGTAAAATGAATATTTGGAAAGAATTTCACGGGCCAAACTCTGGTTACATCCTCGAGCTGTACGAAAGATACAGCGAAAATCCTGATTCAGTCGATCCATCCACAAGAGCGCTGTTTGATCTATGGAAACCAGAAACTGAAGAGCAGCCCCAGTACATTGAAAATAAGGACATGCCAGATGTCCAAAAGATAAAAGGAGCCGTAAGGCTTGCAAGAAGCATAAGGGCCTACGGACATCTTGCAGCAGATATTGATCCCCTTGGTTCAAAAAGGCATGGTGATCCGTCTCTTAACTATCAAACCCACGGGATCACCGAACATGATCTTGCCAATCTGCCTGCAAGTTTGATTGGCGGTCCAATAGCAGTGAAATGCGAAAATGCTCAGGAGGCGATTAAAGAGCTTACAAAGGTTTATATATCCACAACCGGATATGATTATGATCATATTCATACATTAGAGGAAAGGGAATGGCTCAGAGGGTGCAGCGAATCTGGGAAATACAATGTAGTGAGCATACCGATTGATCCGCTAGCGCTACTTAACAGACTCACGGAAATTGATGTGTTTGAGAAATTCCTGCACAGGATATTCCCCGGCAAGTTCAGGTTTTCAATTGAAGGCGTGGACATGCTTGTACCAATGCTTAATGAATTTATTGACGAAGCATCAAAGAGCGGTATAAAAAATGTGCTTTTAGGAATGGCGCACAGGGGAAGGCTCAATGTGCTTGCCCATGTGCTTAACAAGCCCTATTATCATACATTTTCGGTATTTAAAGACCCGGTACACGAAAGGGATTTCAGAGACGATATTGGCTGGAGAGGAGACGTTAAATACCACGCCGGTTTCACAAAGGCTGTAAACGGAAACGGCAGGGAAATAGACATGATGATATCTCTTGCTCCAAATCCAAGCCACCTTGAAGCTGTAAACCCTGTAGTGGAGGGTATGGCAAGGGCAGCGGGAACTATTTCCAATCAGAAAGGTGCACCGGAATTTGACCCATCAGCCTCGATACCAGTACTTGTACATGGCGACTCGGCATTTCAGGGACAGGGGATTGTTCCCGAAACTCTAAACCTTTCGAGACTTCCCGGATACAGCACAGGCGGCACTCTTCATATTATTACTAATAACCAGCTCGGTTATACAACCACGCCCCTGGACAGCAGGAGCACCCTTTATGCAAGCGATGTGGCAAAGGGTTATGAATTACCAATAATTCATGTAAATGCGGACGATCCGGAGGCCTGTATTCATGGCGTTAGGCTTGGGTTTACATATATCAGGAAGTTTCAAAAGGATTTCCTAATCGACCTTGTCGGTTACAGAAAACACGGGCACAACGAGGCCGACGAGCCTTCTTTTACCCAGCCCAAGATGTATAAGAAAATTGAAAATCATCCTTCTGTACGCGAGTTATGGGCAAAGAAACTTGTAGAAAGAAATATTATAGATGAAGGTCATGCGGAGGATCTGTTTAACAAGCAGATGGAAAAACTGCACAGCATTTTCGAATCACTGGAGGTTGACGCCGCAATCAAGGAACTTCAGCAGAAGCTTCCGCCTCCGAGCAGATCGGGAGAAATCAATACATCGGTCAAAAAGAAAAAGCTCATCGAATACCACAAAGAACTTGGGAAGTATCCTGAGAACTTTAACCTTCATGCAAAACTAAAGAGGCCTTTGCAAAAGAGGATAGAAGCTCTTGATGACCATAAAGAGAAATCCATAGACTGGGCGCTGGCTGAAGACCTGGCATTTGCATCGATACTTGCAGAGGGTACACCCATAAGGTTTACAGGACAGGACACCCAGCGCGGCACGTTCAGCCACCGCCATTCAGTGTTTCATGATTATGAAACAGGAAAAAGATTTACACCGCTGCAGTCATTTAAGCAGGCAAAAGCCTCTTTTGAAATAAAGAACTCACCGCTTACAGAAAACGCCTGTATAGGGTTTGAATACGGATACAACATTCAAAAACCCGAGTGTCTTGTAATCTGGGAGGCGCAGTATGGAGACTTTATAAACGGCGCTCAGACCATGATAGATGAGTTTATTGTGTCTGCAAGGGCAAAATGGGGGCTTACCCCTTCGCTTGTTCTCATGCTGCCGCACGGATACGAAGGCCAGGGCCCCGATCACTGCAGCGGAAGGCTTGAGAGATTTTTAGGTCTTGCTGCCGATGCTAATATCAGGATTGCAAACTGCTCAAGCTCGGGTCAGTTCTTTCATCTGCTCCGGCGCCAGGCGCTGCTGCTCATTGAAGACCCTCTGCCGCTTGTGATTATGACGCCCAAGAGTCTTCTTAGAAATCCAGACTCGTTTAGCTCTCTCAATGACCTTACGGAGGGAACATGGCAGAATGTGATTGACGATCCAAGGGTTAAGAATAAATCAAAAGTAAAACGGCTGGTATTTTGCAGCGGAAAGATTTATATTGACCTTGACTCCAGCGAGCTTAGAGCCAAAAGCCCTGATATCGCAATAGTCAGAATCGAACAGCTGTATCCTTTCCCTAAAATGGAAACAAAGAAAATTATTGAAACCTATAAAAATATTAAAGAGATAGTATGGGTACAGGAAGAACCATCCAATATGGGGTCAGTCATGTATCTGTGGCCAAGATTCAAACAGGTTTTCGACGATTCAAAAATCGCAATGCATTATATCGGAAGAAAGCCAAACTCAAGCCCTTCGGAGGGTTCGTCATCGTGGCACAAGGTAATACAGGAAGCTATTATTAAAGAAACATTTAATCTCAAATCCAAAAAGGATACAAAGGGTATCCTGTGGTACAGTTTGGAAACTGTTAATTAATTTACGGAGTATAGAAATATGTCAAAAAACATTGTTGTACCGGAACTTGGAGAATCAGTAGTCGAAGCAACCGTAATTCGGTGGATAAAAAATGAAGGCGAGGCTGTTTCGATGGGTGAGACACTTGTTGAGCTTGAAACCGAAAAAGCAAACTTCGAAGTGGCCGCAGAGGCTGCCGGAGTGTTAGAGAAGATTGTTAAAAACGCCGATGAGGACGTTGTAATAGGTGATGTGCTTGGAACAATAAATGAAAACGGCACGGCTTCTGCTGAAGTCAGCACTGAACCTGTGCAAACCGAGACCGCTGCTGAACCTGAGCCTGAGCAGGCCCAGCCTAAGCCTGCTGAACAGATTGACGTAGATGTAAAGGTTACCCCTGTTGCAAAGAAGATTATAGAGCAAAGCGGCTTGAATGCTTACGATATAAGCGGCACGGGTCCAAACGGAAAAATAACAAAAGAAGACGTTGAAGATCATATAAAATCAGTGAGCACTGCAGCAAGCGAGAAGCCCCGTGCACCAGAGCCTGCTGCAAAGCCTGCCCCAAGCGCCCCTTCTACCTCAGTGGTGATTCCAGAGCCAGAGTCTGACGGAAGGGAAGAGCGTGTGAGGATGTCGGCAAGAAGAAGAACCATAGCAAGAAGGATGCTCGAGGCCCAGGCAGATGCTGCAATTCTTACTACATTTAATGAAGTGGACATGGGCCCCGTGATGGAAGTGCGCAAGAGAAGAAAGGATTCATTTGCAGAAAAACACGGAGTTAAGCTTGGCTTTTCATCATTTTTTGTAAAAGCGGTAATAGGAGCGTTAAAGGATTTTCCTGCCGTAAATGCAGAGATTCAGGACGACTATATCGTTTATAAGCACTACTACGACATCGGCATGGCAATTGGCGCAGAGGGTGGTCTTGTGGTACCGGTGCTGAGGGACTGTGACCGCATGACATTTGCGGATATCGAAAGAACGATCATTGAGTACGTCGGAAAAGCAAACAACAACACGCTTTCCTTGCAGGAGCTAAGAGGCGGCACATTTACAATCACAAACGGCGGAGTGTTCGGCTCTCTTTTGAGCACGCCGATTCTAAACCCACCACAGGTTGGAATACTCGGACTTCATAAAATTGAAGAGAGGCCGGTTGCTGTAAACGGTGAAGTGGTAATACGCCCCATGATGTACACCGCCCTCAGCTACGATCACAGAATAGTAGACGGCAAAGAGGCCGTGCAGTTTCTTGTGAAAATTAAAGAGCTTATTGAAGATCCGGAAGTGCTGCTTTTGGAGGGGTAATTTCTTTTAAGTAAATTAATGAACCGACTGGGTATCTTGTACTGTCCCTGTTATTTCGTATTCTCCACGACGGGTTTTTGTGATTTTTCCACTAAGTGTAAGACTTGATATTGCTCGCTTGATTGTAGACTCTGTAAATCCCTTCAGCTGACATTCACTTTGAATTTCAACAGTTGTCCACTGTGGTTTTCTGTCCGAAAGAGATAGTATCTGCTCCTGCACCTTAAATTTTTCAAAACCAGACACGCTCTCGGTGGGCGGTATATAGGGCTCGAAACGGTCGTCCCCGCTCTTTTTAATAAAGAGAGTCATATAGTCACCCGATATACGGTTCTTATCTACCTTGAGCTTAAGAGACTGTCCGTCAAGTGACTCCAGGTTCACTACCACGTCCACAGCTCCTCCGATGGCGCTTGCTCCCCGGCCGCTGTAAACGCCCTTCTTATCGGTCTTTGAGCAGTGATGTACCAGTATCACAGCCGCCCCCGCCTCGCTCACAAGCCTTCTTACAAGGTGCATCATCCTGTTTGCCTCGGCGTTATCGTTTTCACTCTCAAGATTGAATATACGGCTCTGCGTATCAAACACTATCAAATCAAAACCCATGTTTTTGCAAAGGCAAAGAAGCTCTGAGAACTGAGTGTGCATGTCGAGAGAATCAAGAAAATAAAGCCCTGCGGGTACTTCATCTGGAGATATGCTATTTAGCTTAACCCCTCTTTTCCACCCGGGAGTCTCAACGTCTATGTAGAGCACCTTGATGCTCTTTGAAAACGGGATGTCCAAAAACCTGCTTCCTTTGACCCCGTCAATACACAGGTTATATACAAACGTGGTCTTGCCCACCCCGGGCTCAGAGTTTATCTGTGTGATGCACTGCGGGTAAATCACCTCACCCCAGAGTGACTGAACAGACTCTGTATTAAGTGTGATGTCAGAAGCCGCCGTGAACTTAAGCCCTGAGCGCATGGTGACAGATGACTCCATCTCCGCAATAAGCCCCCATGCCTCCGGTACACTAATTTTCCCTTGTTCCAATTCCTTTGAAATACAGCTGCACGTATCAACAAACGATCGTCTCTCAGATGCGTCCTTTACCTTCTTTACATAGTAAGCGAAATTTGCAGACACGGGCGTGGTTTCTGTAAGGTAAATAAGCCTCTGAGGCCCGCCAATATTTTTGTCTGCCTTCTTTTGCTTTGCATACTCAAACACCGTCATAAGGTCTATGGGCGCAGAGTTTTTGTGCATATCCTCCAGCACCTCAAAAAGTTTTTTGTTTGTACTTTTGTAGAAGTCATCTGGCCTGAGCGCCACCGAAACCTCATCCATGATTTTTGGTTCGATCAGAATTGACCCCAGCACGGCATTTTCAAACTGTTCGTTAGTATCTCTAGGTATACTCATATTTTTCCTCCCTTAGGTTTTTTGTCATATCGGGCATAATTGCAAAAAATGTGTGCTAATTTGAGTCAGATTTGCTTTAAAAAGGTGTACCATTTGAAGTAATTAATTCTCTTGTGTTTAGCCAGTCCTCTATGGTTTCTGTAAGCCCATTTCACTCTAGAGAAGTACCC
>JBFFSH010000076.1:0-12633 GCA_041572575.1 Thermodesulfobacteriota bacterium | reverse complement strand
GTCTCTGCCTGCTTTAAAGCGAATGCTATCTGTTGTTCTGTAAATCTTGACTTCCTCATGGCAAAATACCTCCTGATTTATTGCATTATTTTGCCAGATTTCTCTACTTTTACCTGGTTCAGTTTGCAGGGTGAAGGTCATAAAAAATACAAGGGGATTTTTTAGATATGATCAAAATATTATTCGAAAAAATAATATTATCTAAAGTTAATTCGACAACAGAGGTTTTAAATACTTGCCGGTATAAGATTTATCGATGGCTGTGATTTGCTCCGGAGTTCCACAAGCAACAATATTTCCACCGCTTTGCCCGCCCTCTGGCCCAAGATCTATTATATGGTCAGCTGATTTTATTACGTCTAAGTTGTGCTCTATAAGAATTACAGTATTCCCGGAGTCAACAAGTTTATTGAGAACTTTAAGAAGTCGGTTTATATCATCAATATGAAGACCGACAGTGGGTTCGTCTAATATATAGAGAATATCCTTACCTTTCTTACCTGAAAGCTCCTTTGCTATTTTTATCCTCTGCGCCTCACCTCCTGAAAGTGTTGCAGAGGACTGACCAAGCCGCAAGTATCCAAGTCCTACATCAGACAAAACATTTAGTTTTTGAACTATCTTTGGCGTTTCTCGAAAAAACGATACTGCTTGATCTATAGTTAGCTGTAATACCTCATCAATATTTTTCTTTTTGTATTGTATGCTTAGTACCTCATCTTTAAACCTTTTACCTTTACACTCCTCACATGTTATATGTACGTCAGCCAAAAAAAGCATCTCCACGGTTTCCTGCCCCTCGCCCTCACATTTATCACATCTGCCACCTTGTACATTAAAGGAAAAGTGGGATGGTTTAAGCCCCTTAGACCGGGCAGTCCAGGTGTCGGCAAAAATTTTTCTTATATCATCATAAATTTTTAGATATGTTGCAGGGTTGGAACGTGAGCTCTTCCCAATGGGTTTTTGGTCTAGCAGGTAAATATTTGATATATGCTCTGTTCCTTTAATAGATTTATAATTCCCAACCCTCTCAATGTCTGAATTAAATTTTCTTGCAAGGGCTGAGTATAAGATGTCATTAAGTAAAGAACTCTTTCCTGAGCCGGAAACGCCGGTAACACAGATAAATGTGCCCAGAGGAAATGACACATCGATACTTTTTAAATTGTTTTCCTTTGCACCATAAATAGTTATATATTTACCATTTCCCTTTCTTCTTTTTTTTGGAACCTCAATCTCTTTTTCACCAAGATAGTATGATTTGGTTATGGACTCAAATGAATTCTTTGTAAATTTGGATTTGCTTCCTTCAAATACAAGCTGCCCTCCATGTTCGCCTGATTTGGGGCCAAGCTCGACAATATAGTTTGAGGCTCTTATCATATCCATATCATGTTCTACAAGGATCACGGTGTTATTTCTTTGTGTGAGTTCCTTTATGATTGCAATCAGCTGGTCGATATCTCTTTGATGAAGACCGATTGAGGGTTCATCTAGTATATAAAGAGTTTCTGTAAGCCCTCCACCTAGCTGACAGGAAAGATTCACCCTCTGTGCTTCACCACCGGAAAGAGTCTTTGCCAGCCGAGATAGAGTTAAATAATCAAGCCCGACTTTTAGCAGAAATCCCACTCTGGATTTAATCTGTTTTAGTATCTCAGATGCAATTTCCGATTCATAATCTGAGAGTTTGAGCTTATTAATAAAAGTGGCCAGCTCATCTGCAGGCATACCGGAAATCTCGGATATATTTTTCCCACCGATCTTAAACCAAAGAGCCTCGGGCACTATCCTTGTGCCATGGCACACGCTGCAAGTATAAGCCGATCTGTATTTACTCAGGAAAACTCTTACATGCAGCTTATAGTTTTTACCTTCCAGTCTCTTAAAGTATCCCCTAACTCCCCTGTAACCTTCTCCACCGCTAAAGATAAGTTCCTTTTGCTCATCCGATAAGTCTTTATATGGAACATTCGTATTTATTCCCGATTTTTTTGCAAAGTGCATAAGCCTTGTTCTTGCATGATCGAGCGAGGGTTTTGTAAAGGGTTCGATTGCACCTTCATATAAGCTTTTGTCCGGGTCTGGTACTACAAGATCGGGATCGAGATCGAGCGTATTGCCAAATCCGCTGCACTCTCTGCATGCTCCGGAGGGGCTGTTAAATGAAAACATTTGAGGAGTTGGTTCTGAAAACTCTTTTGTGCATTTTGGGCACTGAAGCTTTTTTGTAAATCTGAATATACTGTCTTTGCCAATGTTAAATATAAGTTCATTAGATTGAATAAACCCAGATTCGGTAGAGTCTATAAGCCTTGATTTATTATCTTCATTTACCCTTAATCTATCAACCACTATTTCATCTTTATCGGTAAGTCCATCAAGCTCTTCAATATCATGAATGTGCCCGTCCCTGAGTATTTTTGTAAATCCTTTTGAAAGTGGAATATCGGGGTTCATTCGGTCATCTATTGTAGTTTTAATTGTAATGATTAACACCTGCTCACAAAAATCTTTTAATACAAATTCAGCAATGCTTTGAGGAGAGTGTTTTTTGACTTCAATACGGCAGTTCGGACAGATGAGACGGCCCACTTTTGCAAAAAGCAGGCGTAAGTAGTCGTATATCTCAGTTATTGTTCCCACAGTGGAACGGGAGTTTTTTATAGAATTTCTTGACTCTACTGCAATTGCCGGCGGGATGCCTTTTATTTCATCGATATCAGGTTTTTCAACCCGGTCTAGAAACTGCCTTGCATAGGTGGAAAGGCTCTCTATGTATCTTCTAAGTCCCTCGGTATATATTGTATCCAGAGCAAGGGAGGATTTGCCTGAACCGCTAAGACCCGTGACAACAGTGAATTTGTGAAGGGGGATATTTACATCTATGTTTTTTAGGTTATTTAGCCTTGCCCCTTTTACATGAATAAACTTTTCCAATTTTTTCGTTATTCTTTGTAATATTACTTATATTATATCGTGCTGTTATCAGAGCAATTCAATAAGCTCAGTAAGCTCTTTAATCTGAACGGTCTCTGTGTCATTCATAATATTAATGCCGCGGTAATTCAGCCATACTACCTCAATGCCAGCATTTTTTGCACCCAATACGTCTGCTCCATAGAGGTCACCCACATGAAGGCAGTCCTCAGGGTCTAAGCCCAATTCATCTAAAACATGATGAAAAATTCTGGGATCGGGCTTTACATATCCAATGTTTGTAGAATCTGCGATGATATCAAAAAATCTGTGAATATCCACGTCCTTGCACTTTTTGTTAGTATAGCCGTCATTATTGGAAATGATTCCAAGTATATATCCTTTTTGCTTTAGGTAATTAAGAAGTTTTTGTGTGCCTGGAAGGGCATTTCTGTAAAACCTTCTTGGAGTAGTATTTTTTCTGATATTTGCTCTGACATCATCCGGGTCTTCTTTAATATCCAGCGCCTTGCAGAGCAGAGGGAAAAACAAACTATTGTATTGAGACGAATTCATACTGCCCTGGGATTGATGTGTTTTAAATATCTCAAAGTCTGCCCTAAGATAGGCGTGCTCAAAGTCAATATCTGAAATATCATAGCCGGCTCTTCTAAACCCACTTGCTATCCTGAAAATATATGGCGGATCGGTAGAGGCGAGTGTGTCTCCAAAATCAAAAAATATCGCTTTTTTTGTATTCTTTATCAAATTTATATTCCTGCCGTAACTTGTTAAAAAGCTGATTCTATACCATATAGAATATGAATCAATTGTAATTAATCAATAACAGATGAAATGAATTTAAATACCATTTGTAGTATGTTCTCTAGTAATTATATACAATTTATGACATATTTCTTGCTTATACACCAGTAGTTAGATAACATTCCAGTAATTTTTTTGGAGGTTTTATTATTAATGCAATCTATAATGGACACTGATCCTGAAATATATGATGTTATTAAATCTGAAATTGCAAGACAGGAATGGAAGCTTGAACTCATAGCTTCAGAAAACTATGTAAGCAGAGCCGTTATGGAGGCTTTAGGGACGGTACTAACCAACAAATACGCAGAGGGTCTTCCGGGCAAAAGATACTATGGAGGATGCGAGTTTGTGGATATAGCAGAAACCCTTGCTATAGAAAGGGCAAAGAAGCTTTTTGGGGCGCATGCTGTAAATGTACAGCCTCATTCGGGAGCACAGGCCAATATGGCTGTATATTTTGCAGCAGTTCAGCCTGGTGATACGGTGCTGGGAATGAACCTTGCCCACGGCGGTCATCTTACTCATGGAAGCCCTGTAAACTTTTCAGGCAGGCTATACAATATAGTTGCCTACGGGGTTAAAAAAGAAGATTCCTTAATTGACTATGATGAGGTAAGAAGCCTTGCTCAAAAGCATAATCCAAAGCTTATAGTAGTGGGGTGGAGCGCATATCCAAGGAAAATTGATTTTAAAATATTTAGAGAAATAGCAGACGAAGTGGGGGCGCTTCTAATGGCAGATATAGCCCATCCATCGGGTCTTGTAGCTACCGGCCTTTATCCAAACCCCGTACCTCACTGCCATTTTGTAACAACAACTACACATAAGACACTTAGAGGCCCAAGGGGCGGTATGGTCATGACAGATGAAGAACATGCTAAGGTTATTAATAGCAGGGTGTTTCCCGGCACTCAGGGAGGGCCGCTAATGCATGTAATTGCTGCAAAGGCCGTTGCATTTCTTGAAGCCCTGCAGCCGGAGTTTAAAGATTATCAAAAACAGATTGTAAAAAATGCTCAGACCATGGCCGAGAGGCTGCAGGAGCATGGGTTTAATATTCTTACAGGCGGCACGGATACTCACCTTGTGCTTGTTGATCTTACAAATAAAGAGCTTACAGGAAAAGAAACTGAGGAAGCACTTGAAAAAGCTGGTATTACGGTAAACAAAAATGCCGTACCTTTTGATCCTAATCCCCCAATGATTACAAGCGGGATAAGAATAGGTACTCCTGCTATTACCACAAGAGGCATGAAAGAAAGCGAGATGATTACTATATCAGACATGATAGCAAGGGCTGTTGAAAACAGAGACAGCGAAGGCGAGCTTAAGAAGATTGAGGGGCAGGTCAAAGAACTCTGCACAAGCTTTCCTATATATAAGGAGCTGCTTTAATAAATGAAATGTCCATTTTGCAGTGATCTGGAAAATAAGGTTATGGATTCACGTCTTACAAATGACGGGCTTGCAGTAAGGCGCAGAAGGGAATGCCTGGCATGTAACAAGAGGTTTACCACCTATGAGAGAGTGGAAGAGGTGAACTTTCTGGTAGTTAAAAAAGACGGCAGCAAAGAGGTCTTTGATAAGAGCAAGCTTATACATGGAATGCTCAAGGCCTGTGAAAAAAGACCCATAAGCGTAGACACAATTGAGGGTTTTATAAATAATCTCGAGCGTGAGTTTCAGGAAAGAGGTGACAAGGAAATAAGCAGCACTGAAATTGGAGAGAAAGTAATAAGAAAGTTATATGAGGTTGATGAGGTTGCTTATGTGCGCTTTGCCTCGGTGTATAGGTCATTTAAAGACGTAAATCAGTTTATGGATGAGCTTAAGGACCTGCTAAAAGATAAAGACGACGGATCGGATTCCTAAAAACTAATTTATGCTTATAGATTCCCATGCCCATCTGGGCTCTTTAGAAAATATCGATCAGGCCGTGCAAAATGCGCTTGATAATTCTGTATCTAATATAATAAATATGTCTTCCGATCTGCCGTCGGCTCATGAGACAATAGAGTTTATAAATAAATACCCGGGAGTATATGGAGCAGTTGGTATTCATCCTCATGCAGCTAAAACTTATTCTACGGAAGTCTTTGCTGAACTATCGGAGTTAACTAACACAGAAAAAATTGTTGCAGTCGGAGAAACAGGGCTTGATTACTTCTACGATTTTTCTCCAAGGGATATTCAAAAAAAATCACTGCAAAATCATATAAATCTAGGCATTGAAACTGGACTTCCAATAGTTCTACACGTAAGGGACTGTGAAGATGATATGAAGACCATGCTTAAGGATAATTCATGCACAGATCTAAAAGGTGTTATTCACTGCTTTACAGGAGATTATGAATCAGCAGAACTTTATATAGAGCTTGGATTCTATATTTCATTTTCAGGAATTCTTACATTCAAAAGATCAGAAGAGCTTAGGGAAGTGGCAAAGAAACTGCCGCTTGATAAGTTGCTTGTAGAAACCGATTCACCATACCTTGCCCCGGTTCCATACAGAGGAAAAAAGAATGAGCCTGCCTATGTAAAACATGTAGCAGAGACTCTTGCTCAAGTAAGAGAAAAATCATTTGAAGAAATTGCTCAAATAACCACAAATAACTGTAAAGAACTGTTCGGTATTTCCTAAATTCACTAAACTCTTTATTTATCTTCTATTCACTTTATTATTCTTTCTATGCAGGACGTATATAAACCAACTGTAGGAATTACTATGGGCGATCCAAATGGTATAGGCCCGGAGATTATATTAAAAGCCCTTTGCTGTGCCGAGGTGCAGAGCATTTGCCGTCCTATTGTTTATGGAAGCAAGGATGTCCTTGATAAGGCAAAAGATATAGTTGCAATGGACGCAGTATATCAAATGGAACAATGCGGGGATTTTGCTCTGGATAATCTTAATCCCGGAAAAGTGAGTAAAGAATCCGGGGAAATTTCACTTGTATGTATTGAAACGGCGGTTACTCATATTAAAGAGAGTAAGATCGATTTTATTGTAACTGCACCAATTACAAAAGAAGCGATTCATCTGGCTGGCTCAAAATTCCCCGGCCATACCGAGATGCTTGCTGAGCTTAGCGGAGCCGATCATTTTGCCATGATGTTTGAAGGGGATAAATTCAAGGTAGTTCTTGCAACCATTCATGAAGCGCTTAAAGATGTTCCGGGGATTCTTAATAAAGATGATCTTTTTTATAAATTAGTAATGGCAAACGATGCTCTTAAGAACTATTTTGGAATAGAAAGGCCCAGGATTGTAGTATGCGGTCTAAACCCACATGCTGGCGAAGCAGGTGCTTTTGGAACAGAAGAACAGGATATTATTATTCCTGCAATAGACAGGGCAAGGCTCAGCGGAATGGATATTGAAGGCCCGCTTCCTGCAGACACTCTGTTTTATCATGCAGCAGGCGGCAGGTGGGACATTGTAGTTGCTATGTATCATGATCAGGGGCTTATTCCGTTTAAAATGCTTAACTTTGAAAAGGGAGTGAATGTGACAATTGGCTTGCCATTTATAAGAACCTCTCCGGATCACGGCACGGCGTTTGATATTGCTTGGAAGGGAGAAGCAAATCCATCAAGTATGATACAAGCTATTAAGGTGGCGGTTAATATGTACCTAAATTCCAGACACCAATAGTCTTATTTCTTATTGTGTTATATAATTCATGATTTATTAATCACATGGTATGAAAAAATGAACGCAGCACTTATAGCTATTATTGTATTAACTCTATATTTTTTAGGATATAGATATTATTCACATTTTATAGCAAAAAAAATATTTAGACTTTCTGATGATGAAGTAACGCCCGCACATGAGCTAAAAGACGGAGTAGACTATGTACCAAGCAATAAGCACGTACTATTTGGGCACCATTTTGCATCTATAGCCGGAGCAGCTCCAATAATAGGACCTGCGATTGCGGTTTTCTGGGGTTGGGTACCTGCAATTATCTGGGTTTGTCTTGGAACAATATTTATGGGTGCGGTGCATGACTTCAGTGCTCTTGTCGTTTCAGCAAGAAATAAGGGGAGGTCAGTGGGTGATCTTGCCGGTATTTTAGTAAACCCACGTGCAAGGACACTATTCCTGCTTATAGTCTATTTTCTCATCTTTTTTGTAATTGCAGTATTTGCTTTTGCAATTGCCGTGCTTTTTACAAAGTTCCCTACAAGTGTACTGCCGGTAAACTTTCAGATAGTGGTTGCTGTAGCTATTGGGTTTCTTTTTTATAAAAGGGGAGTGCCAATACTCATCCCGTCTATTGTAGCGCTTATATCCCTGTATTTCATGATCTGGCTAGGAACTAGTGTCCCCATAACAATTCCTGCGGTGATGGGTTCACAGGTTGTTACATGGATACTTATACTAATGGTCTACTCTTTTATAGCTTCCATCCTTCCCGTGTGGACACTATTGCAGCCAAGAGACTATATAAACAGCCACCAGCTCATAGTAGGACTTGGAATATTAATAATTGGTCTATTTGTAGCGCATCCTCAGATGCAGGCCCCGGCATTCAATTCAAATGCGGAGGGTGGAATACCAATATTTCCTTTCATTTTTGTAACTATTGCCTGCGGAGCAATAAGCGGATTTCACGGGCTTGTATCGAGTGGTACAACTTCAAAACAGTTAAACAGGATGACCGATGCAAGGCAGATAGGATACGGGGGTATGATAGGCGAGGGCACTCTTGCCATGATAGCTACTCTAGCTGTTGCAGCAGGGATACAGAGATCGGACTGGCTTGTTCATTATGATTCCTGGCAGTCGGCCTCGAGCGGAGGTATATCAAATTTCGTTATTGGTTCGAGCAGTTTTTTAAAAGCCATTCATATTCCCGAGCTATTTGGCACCACTCTTATAAGTGTAATAGTAATAAGTTTTGCAGCAACTTCCCTTGATACTGCAACAAGAATACAAAGGCTTATTCTTGGTGAATTAGGAACTGCTTATAAAATAGAGCCTCTAAAAAACAGATACGTGGGAGCATTACTTGCTGTAGTACCGGCTCTGCTTTTAGCCCTTTTAGCTCAGGCACCTGGTAAAGGTCCGGGCTCAGGAGGGTTTTTATTATGGCCTCTTTTTGGTGCCACTAATCAGCTTGTAGGGGGGCTTACTCTCCTGGTAGCGAGTATCTATCTCTGGAAAACCGGAAGACCTGTTATTTATACACTCGTACCCATGGTGTTTTTAATACTTATTACTATAGGATCTATGATTTTAAATTTTCAGGCATTTGTTAATAATCCGCTGTTGCTTGTACTCTCCGCTATAGTTCTGGCTCTTGCGGTATGGCTTCTACTCGAAGCATTTATAATGTACAAGAAATCCAGAAATAAGGGCCCTACTTGACTGAGAGGTTAATTATATTCAGTTGTATGTTTATAAAACTCAGGAAGAATTTCACCCGATTTTCCTTTTAGTGAAATATCATACATGCCCGTGCCCGGTGTGGTATCGAGGTTAATCTCAATCACTTTTTTTCCAGACCTCATTGCCATAAGTCCCATTGATGCTGCTGGTTCTACTACACCAGATGTGCCGATGATAAGCATTACGTCACATTTATCTATTGCTATTACACATGCGTCAATTGCAGACATGGGAATAATTTCACCAAACCAGACAACATTTGGTCTTGTCATCTCTCCACATTTTTCACATGAGGGCGGAATCTGTTTCAAAGGAACTTCGTAGTCATGATAGATATGTCCGCACTTTGTGCACCGCATTTGCCATATGTTGCCATGCATCTCGATCATGCTTTTGTTTCCGGCCTTTTTGTGAAGCCCGTCTATATTTTGAGTAATGAGCGTAAATCCCTCTTTTTTATTTTCTAGCTCAACGAGAGCGAAATGGCCCGGGTTAGGTTCTGCTTCTATAATCGTCTGTCGCCTCAGATCATACCACTCCCATACAAACTGCGGGTCTCTTGCAAAAGCTTCGGGTGTGGCAATGTCCTGCGGTCTGTGCTCTTTCCATAGTCCACCTTCATCCCTGAATGTCGGAATGCCGCTCTCTTCTGATATCCCTGCACCAGTGAGGACTGCTACAATGTTTGCATTTTCAACTAACTCAATAGCTTTATCTAAGCTCTCCTTATCCATATCATAAAATGTTTATACAGCTTAAATATTGATGTTAAAATAATAGTATATATACCGATCTCACCTAAAACAAACGGAGATGTTAAATGGCAAAACTCACAATCACTACACTTGATAATGATACTGTATCTATTAAAGAAAATGTCTTAGATAAATTCATATCAGGACTAAGAGGCGAAGTACTGTTAGGCGATCATCCTGAATATGAAGAAGTAAGAAAAATATGGAACGGTATGATTGATAAAAAGCCTGCAATGATAGCAAGGTGCAAGGGTGTATCAGATGTTATAGATTGCATAAATCTTGCAAGAGAAAATAACATTCTTATCTCGGTGAGAGGGGGAGGGCATAACGTTTCAGGTAACGCAGTTTGTGACGAGGGGCTTATGATTGATCTATCACTCATGAATTCTGTACGGGTCGATCCAAACAATAAAACCGCAAATGTTTCTCCCGGCTGCTGCCTTGGAGAGGTGGATCATGAAACTCAGAAATTTGGACTGATTGTACCAGCAGGAATTGTAACAACTACAGGAGCCGCGGGGCTTACGCTTGGTGGTGGGTTTGGATGGACATCGAGAAAGTATGGACTTACATGCGATAATGTTATTTCTTATGATGTAGTAACTGCAAATGGACAATTTGTTAAAGCCAGTAAAGATGAAAATCCTGAACTCTTCTGGGGACTAAGGGGAGGTGGCGGCAATTTTGGTATAGTAACTAATTTTGAGTACAGACTACATGATTTCGGCCCGGAAGTTGCTGCAGGTCTTTGTTTCTTTCCCTTTGAATATGCAAAAGATGTGCTTAATTTCTACCAGCAATATTCTGAAGAAGTACCAAATGAGGTAAGTATGATATGTGTTCTCCGCTGTGTGCCGGATACCCCTATATTTCCTAAGAGTGAAATAGGTAAACCAATGGTAGCGCTTGGATTTTGTTATTCAGGCCCGGCTCAAGAAGGCTTGAAGTATGCAAAACCTATTGGTGAGATTGCAAAACCATATGCAAATGGAATTAAATCTATGATATTTAGAGATTTACAAAGCATGCTTGATGCCGGCCAGCCCAAGGGTAAGAAATATTACTGGAAAGCTGAAAACCTTAAACCACTTTCATATGATTGCATAGATACGCTTGTAGAGCATGTTTCGAATATTACTTCACCAACAACCCTTGTGCCTCTATTTCAAATGAAAGGTGCGATTTAGTGATATTGGTGAAAATGATACGGCGTACAGTCACAGAAATGCAGCTATTGCGCTTAACATCAATGCTTCCTGGGATGATCCTTGTGAAGAGAAAACACATATAGAATGGACAAGAAATTTCTGGAAAGCTCTTCAGCAATTTTCAACCGGCGGATCGTACATTAATTTTCAGAGTAGTGATGAAGGCGAGGAAAGGGTGAAGTCCACCTATGGAGACGACAAACTAAAGAGGCTTACAGCCTTAAAAACACAATACGATCCTTATAACCTATTTAGACTTAATCAGAATATAAAGCCTGGTTAGAAGATATAATAAAATAGTAATACAAAAAAGGGAGCCGTAGCTCCCTTTTTATTTTAATAAAATTAGTTGTTAATAGGTGTTATGTATTTTCATTTCTATTTCTCAATGCGGTGATGCTAATTAATATAGAAAATACAGCAAGTATAATCATGCCCCACTGTCCCATTGTTGGGACGATAACTACAGGCTCAGATGGTGCAGGTGGAGCAGGTGGCTCATCGTCAGGTATTAATTCATAAGCTCCTATATCACAGGTGCCTTCCTGGGGTCTTGAAACACCTCTTTGGTCGGTATCTTCGCATGTGCCGTTGTTCCCTTCATTAAATGCCGGGCTTTCTTCTGTGATTGCCATAGTTTCAGTTATGCCGCCATTGTCAGCCAATGGTTCAGGATCAGCATCTTCAGTAGGGATAGTCCCTCCACAGCTGTTAACTGGAAACTGTAGATTGTTTCCTGAATCGGTTAATGTTCCGTCGCAATTGGGAGGAACAACTCCGAGTGCATTGGTAATTATTGTATTGGTAGTATCCGGACCTGTACCATCAATATAAATTGTGCTGCCGAATAGTGAACATGTTGAAGCGTCACACAGAATAGTATTGTCAGCAAAAGTGTTATTATTCATTACGCTACCGCTGCTGCTTATATGGAGCGCACCGCCTTCAAGTGTGCATGAACTGTCTCCTGTGCCCTCGCAACTAGTCTGGTTGTTAGCAAAGGTGCTATTTGAAATGGTAAGAGAACTATTGCTATCATGTTCCACCGCACCTGCTCTTGTAAAACACTGTTGATTATTAACACTACAATGTGTTGTGTTTCCCTCGAATGTAGATCTTACTATTGTGAGTTGGCCTGCTGCTGATATTGCTCCTCCCCTTGCCTGACATGAAGTGCCTTCGCATTGTACTCTATTGTTTCTGAATGTGCAGTCCTGTATAACGAGGTCTGCAAATGGAAAGCCGGTTGCCCCGATTGCGCCGCCATTCTCATTCATAGTGCCTGACACAAGGCCGTTTTCAAAAATAAGATTAGAAAGTGTAACTGTTCTAGTCATCATGAAAGTGCCGGAAACCGAAAATATACGGGTCATGTTGTTGACCTTGCCCCATATAATAGTACCAGATTATAAGTTAGAATTTTAGGTAATAAACCCTATGAATAGGAGGCAAGGGAAATGCCCAGAAAGCGTTACACACCAGAGCAGATAATAAGATATTTAAGACATGCAGAAGTTCT
>JBFFSH010000075.1:0-12699 GCA_041572575.1 Thermodesulfobacteriota bacterium | reverse complement strand
CAGAAGAGGAATTAAAACAGGAACTGCTTGAGTACCTGGTGTATTACAATCACCAAAGACCTCACCAGTCTCTGGGGGGAGTACCACCAGTAGAGTTCCTAAAAAACTGTCCTCGAATTACGTGACATCTACAGCAATGACAGGGAGGGACCCAGCATCCTTCAGGGACGGGTTAAAAACGTTAACAACACATTAAGGACTTACGAACTTTTTCTATTCCAAAAAGCCCGTTCTCACGATGACGGAGAGGGGAGGTACATTAAAGTTACTGTTATTAAATTATTGATAATCTATGATATTAAAGTTAAATCTAATGCAAACTAATTTCTACAAGTTACGACTAACAATAATATGAAAACAATAAAATATATTGCAGGAGCTTTGATAGCAATACTGCTCATCATTACTACAGTTGTTTTGTTTAACACTCTTAAATCAGTACCAACCTATGAGAGCACAAAAAAAATTGATATTAAAAGCATAGACCATCAGGGAGCGGTAAACAGGTTTGCAAAGTCTCTAATGTTTAAAACAATTGCAAATTATGACGACTTCCCAAAATCAGAGTACAAGAGATTTCACAGATTTTTGGAAAACTCGTTCCCCCTTGTTCATTCCACACTAAAAAAAGAAATTGTGGGAGGCTACAGCCTGCTTTACACATGGAAGGGAACAGACAGTAGTAAAAAGCCGATCCTTTTTATGGGTCATCAGGATGTGGTACCGATAGCACCGGGAACTCTCGGTCTTTGGACACACCCGCCATTTGACGGACAAGCAGCAGACGGCTTTATATGGGGCAGGGGTGCCATAGACAATAAGTCCGGTGTGATGGGTATTTTTGAAGCAGTAGAAACACTTATTTCTGACGGCTTTACTCCGAAGCAGACAATTTATCTCTCGTTCGGACATGATGAGGAAATAGGCGGTAATGAAGGTGCGGCAAAAACCGTCGAGCTTCTGAAATCAAGAGGGGTAAAGCTGGATTATGTATTGGATGAGGGAGGCATTATCACAAATGGAATGTTTCCTTGAATTGATGATCCGGTGGCAGTTATCGGCATAGCAGAGAAAGGCTATATTAGTATTGAGCTCATAGTCGAGGGCAAGGGCGGCCATTCATCCATGCCCCCAAAACAAACCACAGTCGGCATACTTAGCAACGCCATAACTAAACTGGAAAGTAACCCCTTTAAGCCCAGACTAGACGGCGCCGCAAAGAAAATGTTTAAAAAATTAACACCCCATATGCCTTTTTATGAAAGGATGGGGCTGGCAAATTTGTGGATCTTTGAGTGTTTTGCTCTTAACCGTATAACAAAATCACAGAGCGCAAACGCCATGGTAAGGACCACCACTGCTCCCACAATGCTGCAAGGCAGTAACAAGGAAAATGTGCTTGCCGCAAAGGCAAAGGCGGTTGTGAATTTCAGGGTCCTTCCCGGTGACACTACTGAAACAGTAATAAAAAGGGTTACAAAAGTGATAGACGATAAAAGGGTAATAATTAACCCTGGTACTTTACAAATTAACCCCTCACCTATATCAGATATTAATACATCATTTTATAAAGTGCTAGAAAAATCTATCCGTCAGCATACAGAAGGAAACGTAATCACAGCACCTTATCTTGTAGTAGGTGCAACAGACTCAAGGCATTTTATCCCGCTTACAAAAAACATATATAAGTTTATCGGAATTACTCTTTCTTCCTCCGACCTCAAAGGATTTCACGGCACAAATGAAAAACTATCTGCAGACGAATATATAAGGGCAGTAAAAATCTATTATCAGATTATTAAAAACATCAACAAATAAAACACTACTTTTCTGTTTCAACTGTAACATCGGTAAACCAAAGCCTGAAGTCATTTGCACCAACATGGTTTTCTGAAATTGTTATTCCGCTGTAGCTTTTGTTCTGCTCCCATGTCATGGCTTTTTTGTTATCCACCGAGCCGCCTTTTCTAAATACCCATTCCTTAATTATGAAGTCGTCATCATAATACAGCTCATATATATCATTTGGAGTGTAACCGGCGTCGTTTACATATTTAACTTCCAATTTGTTAAGACTTTCATTATTTATTGGAGAGCTCTGCTTGCCGTCTGCTTCAGTAAACTCTACGTTTTCATCCCAGAGAAGATGGAACGGAAAAAGCAGCCAGTATTTATCGTTTATAAACTTGTGATCTGTATCTTCAAGATCGTCTGTCACATTGTTTGTTCTATATTTAATATTCTCATTAACATATATCACATGACCAGACTTTGGATACCATATCCACTTTCTCTGTATGTCCTTGTCGTTGATGTGAACATTAAAAGTGTATGAGATTTTTATTACTTTATTAAACTCTTCGATCCCGTAAGCGTTTGCTATATTCTCTGCGGATTTGGGTATTGAATAAGCAATTGATGTACCGAATAAGAATAATAGTGCTAATTGTAACCAAACGTATTTTTTTATCATTTTAAAACTCCTTGCAGCCAGTTAGAAATAAGAGTAATATCCAATTTTTTACACATCCTGTCAAACCTCGAATTCACAGTTGTGTTGTATAGTAAAAGATGCATAAACTAAATTAGTAATAGAATAATTTTTTCTTGTCTCTAATCTCATATGAATTAATAATTTTATACTAGTGAGAATTTACAGAAACTAAAATATTTTATAAATTTCTAAAAAACCTCTTGACATGAAATAACAAATGCTTTATTATTGTACTGACTGGTCAACTAGACACTTAAGATAAATTGGCCATCAGATAAAAACAGGAAATAAAAACAGAAGAAACAAAATGACGACAAAAGAAAAATTAATAGACAGCGCAATTCAGTTACTTGGAACCAGAAGCTATAACTCTGTTGGTGTACAGGAGCTGTGTGAGCATGCAGAGGTTAAAAAAGGAAGTTTCTATCATTTTTTCCCATCAAAGCGTGACCTCACAATTGTAGCGCTGGATACTATTTGGGAAAACTTTAAAACCCACATGTTACTTCCGGTACTCGAAAGTGACCTAGAACCACTGGAGAAAATGAAAACCCTTATTGATAATGGATATAAGCACCTTGTGGATTCAAAGTCTTGCACTGGCTGTATTTCAGGTTGCAATATAGGAAACCTGGCTGTTGAACTCAGCACTCAGGATGAAGAAATTAGATTGAAAATAGCATCAATATTTGATGAATGGACAAGGTTAATAGAAGTACTTATACAGGAGGCAATATCCAAAGGACAGATAAGTTGTAAAGTAAATGTCAGGGCTTCGGCTCAGTCTCTACTGGCTTTTGTAGAAGGTGCACTGCTTGTGTGTAAAACATACAACGATCCAGAGATTATGAAAACCATGTGCGACAATGCATTTAATATGTTAATGGTAAGAAAATAAAAAAATTTACGCAAATATTTACTGACTGGTCAACTAGCCGGTAAGGAGTGTAGCAAATGTTAAGACAACCAATTTTCATAGATAACAAGGTGATTCCAATACTAAGCGGCAATATTGAATATTTTGGTGAAGAACTTAATTATAAAGACCTTAAGGACGAACAGCTTGCATCTTTGTATGTTAAAAATAGAGATGACAATGCGTATAATGAAATTGTAAACAGATATGGTGAGAAGATTTTCAGGCTTGCAATGAGAATTACTAAAAACCCCGAAAGTGCCGAAGAAGTACTTCAAAATGTGTTTGTTAAGCTAATAGAAAAGCTTGGCACATTCAGAGAAGAATCAAAGCTTGCTACATGGATTTACACAGTAAGCTCAAACGAAGCGTTCATGTACCTTAGAGGAAAGAACAAAAACAGCTCAAAGGAAATAAGCGTAGAAGAGTTTAATAATAATGACAGCGGCTCATACTATGAAGGTTTGCAATTAAAATATGATGGTTTTGGCCCGGATGAATCGGTAAATAACATGGAGCAGCAAGAAATTTTAGATAAAGCAATAGGTGAACTGCCCGAAGAATATAGAGTAGTATTTCAGCTAAGAGATGTTGAAGGCCTGTCTAACCAGCAGACTGCAGATATTCTAGGATTATCTCTTCCAGCTGTAAAATCAAGGATATTAAGGGCGAGGAATCAGCTTAAAAAGAGGCTAGCCGAATATTTCCCTGAGTATAAGGATAGTTAGATAATATTATAAAACAGATTGTTTCTTACTCAGCAGCAGATTTTACTACTGTTTCCAGCTCGCCATTTTGAAACATCTCTGTGCAGATATCACAGCCGCCAATAAATTCACCGTTTACATAGAGCTGAGGGATTGTTGGCCAGTTGGAAAAATCTTTTATTCCCTGCCTGATTTCAGGATCGAGCAAAACATCGACAGTCTCATAAGGAACGTCATATGAATTTAATATTTGTACCACCTGTGCAGAGAAGCCGCACTGAGGGGCTTGTTTGTTGCCTTTCATAAAAAGAATGACTTTATTATCATCTATCTGCTTTTTAATAGATTGTTGAATATCTGACATATTATTACTCCTATCTTAAATTTAATTTCTCATATCCTGCCACTGCTGAGGGGTATAGGTTTTCATCGAAAGAGCATGGATATCCTCTTTCATTGCATCACCAAGAGCTCTATAAACTACCTGATGTCTTTGTATTAGTGTTTTACCCTCAAATAGGTCAGAGACAATTACCGCTTCAAAATGTGCTCCGTCACCTTCTACTGCAACATGCTCTGCATTCATGCCGTTTTCAATAAGTTCTTTTACTTTTTCAGGATCCATGAAAGCAATTATAAATTGTTTTTACTCCTTTTCAATCTGATGACAATGTTCTTTTATAACTTCCAGTGTAATCATCGATTCTCTTATTAGCTCAATTGCCGCAAAAACCAGGCATACAATGCCAAGACAGCTAAGACCCATTACAAAATAAAATAAATCTCCCAACCATATAACTGCAATACCACCTACCAGGCTTGCTATTGCTAGAAATGTAATGCTTAAATACAGGCTTACAAGTGCATTTCTAAAAATAACGGCTCGTTTATCCAGATTCATGGCCAGTTTATAAATATCATGATCATGTTTATGACTTGCAAGATCATGTATTTCAGAATGAACCTGTGCAAATCTGCTTGACGTAGACATTACAAGCAGTGCCACACCCGGAACAAGAAGTAGTGGAGTTAACCATAATTCTGCGCTATCCATAACATAATTAGACTATCAAAAATTAATAGTAGATTCCAATAAAATTTGATATATAATTAACAGTGGTGTTGGGAGGGGTTTTGAAATGAATTAAACACAGTGCTAAACCTTTCTTGACTAATATATATTTAAAGGGAAAATAGAAAAAATTTTTAAATTTGAGGAGATTTTTAAAATGAACAAACTAATTTTAGCACTTTTATTATTACCAGTTTTATTCTCTGCATGCTCTAAGGAAGAAGAGCCTAAATACACAGAAAAAGACCTACAGAGCCAACATCATTTTGCTAAAAAAGAAGCTGCAAAAAAAGCATTAGTAAAAAGACCAAAATCGACAAGAAATCCTGTTGCAGTGGTTGACGGCATAGAGATTTATGCTGAAGACCTGGAAAATGGAAATATTGATCTGACTGTAAAAAATGAGGTTCTCTATCAGGTTGGAGTGGAAAAAGGGTTTGATAAGGTTGTAGAACCAAAAGTTACCAAATATGAAAGAAACCTTGTTCTTAAAATGATCAAGGACGAGCTTAGAAGAGGCATTGAACCAAAAGTTACCGATCAGGAAACTGTTGATTACTACAACAATCACAAGCATGAATATACTCTTGTTGAAGTAGAAGAACTTATAACGGCAACCAGAGACTTGGCCGAAGAGGTAAGAAAAGAAGCTCTTAAAGGTACAGATTTTAAACAGATCGTTCAGTTAAACACGACAGAACAAGGAGCAACAGTAGCATTCAACCAGACTTCTAATGTAGTAAGAGTGTTTAATGAAGCAGTTGATCTTGGTCAGGTAAGTCAGGTTATTAACTCAGGCAGTCAGTTCATAGTGCAAAAGGTTATAAATAAGTCAGAGCCCGGTTTTGATGACTTAAAAGACACCATCGCAATTTTTCTTATAAAAGAAAAAGCCGATAATGAATATGAATCAATAATTGAAAAGCTAAAAGAAGAAATGAATGTAGAGATTTTGGCTGAAGCTGAAAAATAGGCTTCAGAATAATTTCTGTATTTTTTATAAATATACTTTTATAGCTGTATTCATCTTACACTTTTCATTCTATTTACATACTGCGGATTTATTATTTGTTAAACTAAGCAGTTGAAAACCGTCCATTTACCTGATAGCTTGATCGTATAATGGCTAAGAAAATCAATGTAGCAATATTGGGAGCAAGCGGATATACAGGTGGTGAACTGCTCAGGTTTTTAGTAAATCATCCCCATGTCGAGATAACTCATCTCACAGCTGACAGGAGTGTAGGAAAAAATCTTTCAGATGTGCTCCCTACTTTTAGGGACATTTTAGACATAAAACTTCATCCTCTGCAGCTTGATAGAATTCCTAAAAATATAGATTTTGCTTTTACGGCTTTACCGCACGGAACTTCGGGAAACGTTGTAAAGCATCTATATGAAAAAGGAATAAAAGTTGTCGACCTTGGGGCGGATTTCAGAATTAGCCATAATGTTTATAAAAAATGGTACGGTGAGCACCCTTGCCCTGAGCTTATTGATAAAGCAGTGTATGGTCTACCGGAGCTTCATAGGGCAAAGATCAAGAGAGCTAAAATAATAGCAAACCCGGGATGTTACCCTACATCATCCACCCTTCCTCTAGCTCCTCTTCTTAAGAACAATTTAATAAAACAGAACACTATTATCATTGATTCCAAATCAGGGGTTTCAGGAGCCGGTCGTTCAGCTGCTCTTGATTATAATTTTTGTGAAGTAAACGAAGGTCTTAAAGCATACAAGATCGGAGAGCACAGGCATATGCCTGAAATTACTGAAGTGCTATCAAAGTATTCTCATAAAAGAGTCTTATTAAATTTCACTCCACACCTTATCCCTATGGACAGGGGAATACTGTCTACAATATATGTAGACCTTAATAAGAAAATGGAAACAACTGACCTGCTTGATGTTTATAAGAAATTTTACCGCATAGAAAAGTTTGTAAGGATAATGCCAGAAGGCGTCTATCCTTCCACACATCAGGTGCGCGGTTCTAATTTCTGTGATATAGGGTGTAAGGTTATCCCTGCTCAGAATAAGGCAATCTTAGTTTCAGTTATCGATAACCTTGTAAAAGGCGCTTCTGGCCAGGCAGTGCAGAATATGAATCTGATGATGGGATACCCTGAAGATACAGGAATTAACCTAGTACCGGTTTTTCCTTAAGTTTTGTTAATATATCTTATGCGTTCTACAATTGCGGGAAGTTTATCTAATACAAGATCAATATCGCTCTCTTTTGAAAACCTGCCGAAGCTGAAACGTAGGGATGAAATGGCTTGTTCTTTTGTAAGCCCCATTGCAAGGAGCACATGAGATGGGTCTACATTTCCCTCAGAGCATGCTGAACCTGTGGAAACCGCTACTCCTTCAATGTCGAGATTCATAACCAGTGATTCACCTTCTGTGTTATCAAAGTTTAGGTTAAGAGTATTCGAAAGTCTGTTTTCTAAGTGGCCGTTTAAGCTCACTCCATCGATACTATTTGTTATTTTTTTATGTAGTTTATCCCTAAGTGCAGAAAGTCTGTTATTTTCTGCTTCTATATCATCTATAATAAGCTCTGCAGCTTTTCCAAATCCGGCAATTGCGGGAACATTCTCTGTCCCGGAGCGCTTACCTCTTTCCTGACCACCGCCGTGTATGAGTGGACTCAGATCTACCCCTTTTCTCATGTACAATGCTCCGGCTCCCTTAGGTCCGTAAAGCTTATGTGAGGATAAAGATAACAAATCAACTGGTAATTCTTTCAGATTTATCTCTATCTTTCCCACTGCCTGTACAGCATCTGTGTGAAGTAAAACTCCCTGTTCTTTTGTAATCTCTGAAATCTGATCTAGTGGAAAGATCACTCCGGTTTCATTATTTGCATATATAATGGACACAAGAATAGTATCTTCACAAATCACATCTCGTAGTTCATCCAAATCAAGCATTCCATCCCTATCTATAGGTAGATAGATAACTTTATATCCTTCAGATTCCAGATACTTAAAGGTCTCTAAAACTGATGCGTGCTCAACCTGAGTTGTGATTAAATGCCTACCTTTATCTTTTAACTGATAGGCTATACCTTTAATAGCAAAATTATTACTCTCACTGCCACCTGTAGTAAAATAGATATCTCTCTGTCTTGCACCTATGAGTTCTGCCACCTGTTCCCTTGCATCATCAAGCGCAGCCTTTGAGTCTCCACCGAATGAATGCACACTGGAAGGATTTCCATACATATCCTTCATATATGGTATCATTACCTCCAAAACCCTTGGATCTACAGGTGTTGTAGCATTATAATCTAAATATACTTTTTTATTCATATAGGATAAGTATTATAAATGTATGTATAAATATATTTATATTCTACCATTAGTTCTGTATTTGTACTTATTACCCTTAATTTCTGCTGAAAAAGTAACTATATCTATCCAGCCTGAAAACCTATACCCTGGAGACGTCTTTGTAATAAACATAGATTCACACAACATACCAAGTGCCTTGTTTCAGGGGCAATCTATAAATTTTTATTTAAGCGAGGGTATTTATAAAGCACTTTGTTTTATCGATATTAATACAATGCCCGGTAACTATCCCCTAAATATTAATAATGGCGATATTACAAAGACATACAATATAAAAGTTAAGCACAAAGTATTTCCTGTAAAGCAAATTACTTTAAAATCTGAAAAAGTATTCCTTAGTCCGGAGGATGAGAAAAGAGCCAATGAAGAATCTGCTCTTCTTAAATCTATCTGGAATGAGGTCACACCCAATCCATTATGGAAAGGCCAGTTTATTAGACCTATAGACAGCGAAATAACCTCTCAGTTTGGTGTTAAACGGATAATTAATAAAAAGAAAGAAAGTAGGCATAGGGGTACAGATTATAGAGGAAAAACAGGCACACCTATAAAATCAATTAATAGCGGAATTGTTGAATTAACAGATAATCAATTTTATGGTGGTAACACTGTCGTTATAAATCATGGTCTTGGTCTTTATTCAGTTTATTTACATTTATCAAAAACAAGTGCTAGAAGTGGTGATCAGATAAATAAGGGGGATATAATCGGCCTTGTTGGCAGTACAGGTCGTGCGAGTGGTCCGCATCTGCATTTAAGCGTGAAGCTTTATGGTGAGAGCATTAATCCAGAATCGCTTTATGAATTAGATTTGTAATAATCATTTGAATTATATCTATCTATACATAGATAGATATAATATTTATTAGAAAATACATTAAGTTTTACATATTTATAATAGAAATAATTTGTTACTTATTTTGATTTGTTGTAAATGTAGAGGAATTTACTATATACTTTATAATCGGATATAAGTTATGGATAAGGTCAATAAAAAAAGAGCATCCAGACGGCTTCCATATCAAAATGAAATTGAATTAATTGGCAATGCCGGTCAGTACTGCAGGGACACACTTATTAATATATCCGAGACAGGTGTTTGCATTTCAACAGATATTGATATTCCTGCAGGTACAGAGACTATATCCAGATTTCTTGTTGATTCTGAAAAACTTTGCGAACTCGAGGGTAGAGTAGCATGGTGTACAAAAAATCAAGATAACAAGACCTTTAGAATAGGTATTGAACTGGTTAAAACACCAGATGATTTTAATGAAGTATATGAGAGTATTGGTAAGAAGTTTGGTTTGTAAAATTATCTAAAACCGCACCTATCCATTAATTTTTAACCCCTGATGTCGAATAATATTGATCCTATTCTGAAAGTGTAAGTTAATAAACTTACCCCTCAACAAGCTTAACCTTAAAATTAAGTACTACTTCATCATGAATGATCTTATCACCAAGATTTTCAAAGAAATTTTTTGATTTATATATAATATCATATTTTGTGCGGTCAAAAGTCATTTTTCCAAAAACTATTTCACCTTTCCTCTCAATTGGAAAAGCTACAGGATGAGTTTTACCCCTGATGGTTAAAGTACCTTCAACATTATTACCATCTATTTTGTTTATCTTTAACGTCGTTGTTGGATAATTAGCTGTATCAAAAAAATCGATGCTTTTCATGTGATCTAAAAACTTCTTCTCATACTTTGGAGAATCGATATTCTCAACAGTAATACTGCTCATATCCATAACAAACTCGCCGCCAGTTACTTTTCCGTAAGTTTCGTTTAATGTTGCTTCCTTAATCATTATTTTGCCAAAATGTTCACCCCCGATTTTTGAGCCATACCATCCAAACTCACTTCCCTTGAGATCAACCTGGGCAGCATTTCCTAATGTTACAAAAAACAGGCTAAAAAGTATAAATAGATATTTCATAGTTATTCCTCCCAATAATTTTATTGAATTAAAAGTTAACGAAAATATTTCAATTTTCAACCATTTATTAATAGAGCTTGTAAATCACGGTTCAACGATCAATAATTCTTGATACTAACTTTCTTGTCCACTTATTTTTTAGGTAAAGGGGCAAAGAAATGGATTTATGTATCTGTGTTCAGATATTATAAAGCAATGAAAGATCGTAAGGCAATTACTGTACGTCTCTTTTTCTTACCTTAAACTCTGCATCTAATTCACGCAAAACCTCTTGATCTCTGTTGTAAACATCTGGTAAAAACTGAACCTTTCCTTCTTGGTCAACTCTGGAAGTCCAGTAGAGAACAAGAACCGGGATTGGTTTTTTTAAATGTACGGTTTTGGTTTTCCCCCAGGCTACCACTTTTTCTATTGCTTCTCTATTCCAGTACTCTTGATCACTCAGTAACAGCTCGGCAAGTTCAAGGGGATTTTGCACCCTTATACACCCGGAGCTAAAAGTCCTAATATCCTTTTCAAATAAGGACTTGCTGGGGGTATCGTGAAGAAAAACAAAGTGTTTATTCGGAAACATAAACTTAACCACACCAAGCCCATTATCCGGCCCAGGGTCTTGTCTCAAAATATATGGAAAATTCAAAGCAGAATACCGAGACCAGTTGATAGTGTCCTGAGGTATCTCTTGGCCAGTCTTACTCAGTACCCTAATTCTTTTTTTCTGGAGATAAACCGGATCTTTTTTTACTTCTGGCAGTATATCATTTCTGAGTATTATGGGTGGTACGGTCCAGGTTGGATTAAAATCTATATACATCATCTCTGCCTTAAATACAGGTGTTTTGCGGTATGTTTTGCCAACTACTACCTTAGATCTCCAGACCGACTCGCCATTTTTTACTAAGAACACCGTAAAGCCGGCTATGTTTATGATTATAAATTCCGGGGGTAGATTTCGGAGTACCCACCTTGCTCTTTCTAGATTCACACGTATCTGATCTATTCTCTGGTCTACTGAAACATTGAGGGCTTTGGAAATATTTTTACCTACAAGTCCATCGACGATTAGACCATGCCTTCTTTGAAACTCTTTTACACCCTGCTCAAGCTTGGTATCAAATGTTCTCTCATCTTCTGGGATATAAGCTTCTAGGTCGGCAGTGACAAGAAGCCTTTTTCTAAGCTCAACCACTCTGTTATCGGTCATCCCGAGTTTTAGAGTAGGACCTACCGATACTACATTCCAGCCGCCCTTATGTTTTAAATCCCTGTAGTGAGCAAGCGCTTTTTTCATTCTCAGGTAATAAAAGTGATCGGGCTTCAAGTCATCTATGAATCCGATGATATTGTGAGAATCAAGAACCTGCTGAATTGTAACCTCTGGCACAGTATAATTTAAATCATAGGCAAGATTCCAGTTAGGATCGAGCCTCTCCGGGTCTACTTTACCAACAACTATATGGTAACTAAGACGCAGCAGCGAATCTGTTAAAAAAATATCAAACAGAGCATGCCTCTGCGTGTCTTTTTGTCTATTTTCCGAAAGCAACCCCTTAAGTTCTGATATCAAATCCAGATGATAATCAGATGGATTTAAGCCGTCTTTATAAATTTCATTTATGACATATAACAGGTCATTGATATTTTTGCTATCCCAGGCTGCAGAGTAATTCCTTCTCTCATAAAACGCGGGTATTACATTTACGGCTGATATGGATTGTCCTTTGTATTCTAGCGCTTTAAATTTCTTTAACTGTTCTACGCTCTTCTCAATGCCCTCATTTATAGAAAAACCCTTGGTATGTGTCGGACCCGCACAAGTTATATTCAATGAAAAAATGACAGCAGACCATAAAAATAAAATAGTTGCTCCGAATAGATAGTTTAAAGATTGCCTTGTCATTTGTATGACGGTTTAGAGAAGTGAATGTCTTTTTCTATTAGTTATGGAGGCGGTTTTAGTATTTAAGTATTTAGAGCTATTCAAATACTTTGTATCGTTATGATATATAAATACAGGGCTACCCTCTTTAATAATATTAATTAAAGACGATGTTATTTCATTAGGTACAGCAGGACATCCCCAGCTTCTTCCAATTCTTCCATGTTCTTTTATAAATCCCTCAGATACGTAATCTGCCCCATGCATAACAATATATCTATCCTCGGCTTTATCATTAAAATCATCATCCACGCCCCTTAGCTTT
>JBFFSH010000074.1:0-12825 GCA_041572575.1 Thermodesulfobacteriota bacterium | reverse complement strand
ATAATATGACGCCGGAGGAGTATGTTAAACAACACATAAAAAAGCCGGAAATCTCTAATTATCCCGGTACAGCTTTTGGGTGAGGGTCAATTACCTAAAATTCTAACTTATAATCTGGTACTATTATATGGGGCAAGGTCAAGATGTAATATTTCTTATATCAGAAAACAAATGTCTTAAGGACGTAAGATATATAGCAAGTGGAAGCAAACTATATCTGATATGTTTATCTATAAAACTATTGATAAATTAGTAACTACGGAAATATTATTATATTAATCAATAACAAACCGGGGAAGTTGATCTGGCTTCAAATTCACCAGCGTGACCACTTGGTAGTGAACTTATAACACAGTGAATAGCCCTTGTATCCGCATAAGTTGCAAAGTCCTTATGACCTGTTTTGTTGACACCTGCAGGTGAAGCGAGCCATCCAAAATCAGTGTCAAGTGAGAGGTCGGGAATTGGATCCGGATCAGGTGGGAATCCAAAGCCTCCCTGCCCAAAATCATCAAAACCACCAGTAGGATCTTCTGAACCTCCAGGACTAGTTGCGTCAGTGCCTATTGTGCCATCAAACTTTATACAGTAACCAGCTGAAGGAACGGTGCAATCTGCAAAGGTTCCAGATACTGATACCATTTCTTCAAATCTACTATCAATTAATGAGTCAAACTCTGTACATTCAGTGGCTCCAAAGGTTGCAGGGCACCTGAGAGAACCGGATGTTAACAGGGACCCGATTGAACTTGTAAAGTTCTTTACTCCATCATTATCCAAATCACCCTCGAAGAATTCGTATTCTGCATCTCTTAGGGTTTGTAAGGATTTTCTTGCATTTGCTTCATTTGCAGAAATACGAGCTTTAATTAAGTTTGGAATAGCAACTGCAAGCAGTATTCCCAAAATTGCAGCAACTACTAAAAGTTCAATTAGAGTGAATCCATCTTCTTTATTCTTTTCTCTCGACATTTTATGCCCCCGTCCTTAATCAGAAATTATAAAATAAAAGTAAAAAAAATATAGATATATTTGAATTTCAATACAAAAGTATTTAGTAATGAAATATACTTCTTACATTGTAACTAACTCAATGTATCTTGACCTCGTGATGTTATTACTCAAAATACTAATATGATAGAACCACTAAGATATCCTGCGTACAGACATCTGTTCTCAGCTCAGATAATTGCACTTCTGGGTACGGGCCTTACCACTGTTGCACTCGCTCTTCTAACTTATGATTTAGCTGGAAATAAAGCCGGCACTGTGCTTGGCACTGCTCTTGCGCTTAAGATGATTGCATATGTATCGATTGCACCTGTAGTAGGGGGGCTTGCAGGTGGAGTAAACAGGAAAAGAGTCCTGGTTATACTTGATCTCATACGTGCAGGGTTTGTAATGTGTCTGCCTTTTGTGAGTGAAATATGGCATATCTATTTAATAATATTTCTTATGCAGTCCTGCTCTGCGGGATTTACTCCTATGTTTCAGTCAACAATTCCCGATATAATCCCTGATGAAAAAACATATACCAAGGCGCTATCACTTTCTCGTCTTGCATATGACCTCGAATCACTTTTAAGCCCCGCACTTGCAGCGGCAGCGCTGCTTTTTATGAGCTTTGATGCTCTTTTTGCAATGAACTCAGCAGCATTTCTTGTATCAGCAATTCTGGTGGTTACAGCTGTATTGCCGGCTGCTAAAAAGAAAGAGTCAGAGCATGTTTTATCAACATGGCAGAAAATAACTTTTGGCACCAGGGCTTATCTTGCTACGCCAAGACTCAGAGGCTTGCTTGCGTTGTCTATGGCAGTTGCTGCGGCTGGAGCCATGGTAATTGTAAACACTGTAGTTATAATACGAAGTAGTTTTGGAATGGGTGAGCGCCATGTTGCATATGCATTTGCAGCCTATGGGGCAGGATCTATGATCGCAGCATTTATTATTCCAAAAGTGCTTAATAAATTTGCAGACAGACCGGTGATGCTCACGGGGGCAGTCTTGCTGGCAACGGGATTGTTTACAGGAACAGCAGCAAATACATTTACATGGCTTATGATTGTATGGTTTTTACTGGGGATTGCTTCATCAATAATAAATACACCCACTGGAAGATTGCTCAGGCGTTCATCTTCTGAAACAGACAGACCGGCTTATTTCTCTGCTCATTTTTCCCTTTCCCATGCATGCTGGCTCATCACTTATCCCCTTGCAGGATGGCTTGGAATATCGATTGGCATAATTAATACTTACTACTTATTTGGAGGTATAGTTGTTTTAGGTTTTCTATCTGCACTTATCTTCTGGCCTTCAAAAGAGGCATATTCTATAAAACATATCCATAAAGATCTCAATCCCGATCATCCACACTTGGAGGACGCCAAAGCTGTGGACGGGGGTTATGAGCATACTCACGACTACGTGATTGATTATCATCACAAGACATGGCCGTAGATACTATCAAATTTAATTAATATCATTTTACTTTTGCACTGCATATAATATTATCTAAAGTTATACTATTTCAGCGGAGGTATGAGATGTCAGAAATCAGAAAAAACGCAATCACACTTAGAGGCAATGCAGTTTCACTTGTAGGCCCTGAACTGAAAGCAGGAGACAATGCACCCGATTTTACAGTATACGAAGCCCTTGATAAGCCGCTTACGCTTTCAGATCTTGGAGATAAAGTTAAAATATTCAATGTCATAGTATCAGTGGATACTCCTGTATGTGACAAGCAGACAAGACTATTTAACGAAAAGGCAGCTGAGCTTGGTGACGGGGTTGAAATTGTAACACTAAGCGTTGATCTTCCTTTTGCTTTAAGCCGTTACTGTGGCGCTGCGGGAATAGACAAGATTAAATCAGCGTCGGACTACAAAGACCTGTCCTTCGGGCCCGCATACGGCGTACTAATAGATGAATTCAAACTTCTTTGCAGGGCCATATTTGTATTAGATAGCAATAATATAGTACAATATGCAGAGTATGTAAGTGAAGTATCTGAAGAGCCTGATTATGACAGTGCTTTAGAAGCAGCAAAGAGTCTTATATAGAGCACCTTCTAGGATTAAAGGCTTATGGGGATAAAAGATAAAATAACAAAGATATTTAGCAGTCCCGGGAGCGGTGATGATAAAAGTGTAAGTGCACGGAATAAAGCTACGATTCATGGACCTGTGCATCATGGTCATGTAGATATTCCAGAGACTGAAGAAGTGTCTGATCTGAAAACTGAAAATATAAGCTCGCATTCAGATGAATCGGAAGATGAAAGTGAAGGTGATAAACCACAAATGAATGAAGAAAATAATAAATCAGCAGGTACAGAGTTATCTGAGGCAAAGATATATGACGTGCTATCGAATGTTTACGACCCTGAGATTCCAATAGATATAGTAAATCTGGGTCTAATATACGGCATCGATATAGTAGGGGATAAGGTTGAAGTAAAAATGACCATGACCTCGCCTGGATGTCCAGCATCTGTACAAATAACATCAGAGTCTAAATATCTTATTGAAGAACTAGAGGGTGTTACTGAAGCCAATATAGAAATTGTTTGGGACCCGCCCTGGGATCCCAGCAGGATGAGCGAGGAAGCCAGGCAGAGCATGGGTTTTACCTGATATAATATTTGCCATTTTATTCCACCATTTTGCAATCTTTGGGTTATACTTGCCTAAAAAACAATAAAGAGGTCATTTGCAACTATGTCAAAACTTTCGATTGGTGATAAAGCACCGCATTTTGAAGCGCAAAGTTATGAAGGAAAAACAATAAGCTTAAGCGATTATGCCGGCAAGTCTATCGTAATTCTCTATTTCTACCCAAGAGACAATACCCCGGGATGTACCAAGGAAGCATGTTCTATGAGAGACGGGATGGATGAATTGTCGGGTCTCGGAATACAGGTGCTTGGGGTCAGCACAGACAGCGTTAAATCTCATGAAAAGTTCAGGGACAAATTCAAACTTAATTTTCCTCTATTGTCAGATAAATCAAAAGAGATAGTAAAAGCCTACGATGTGCAGAGTGCATTTGGTTCTGCATCCAGAAAGTCTTTCCTTATAGATAAAAATGGAATAATAAGGCACATATGGAATAAGGTTAAGACCTCTGATCACGCTAACGAGGTCATGGATAAAGTAAAAGAGCTTGGCTTATAAGCTAATTTACCTTAATCCATCTTTGGGAATTATTTCTTCCTTTAGGTAGTATTCATTGATTATGAGTCTGCCAAGTAAAATATTTGTTACCGGTACGGATACTGGTGTAGGAAAGACAGTAGTTACAGCAGCTCTTGCACACTGTTTATCTGAGGCTGGAAAAAGGGTATCAGTAGTAAAACCTGTACAGACTGGCACATCATGTCAGAAAGTATCAGATATACAATTCGTATATAAATTACTTGGTAGGGATATTAACTATACAGATCACTGCCCTTATAGTTTCTCTCAGCCGTTATCTCCAAAAACAGGCGCAGAACTTGAAAACAGTTGTATTGATATAGAAATTATCAAATCAGCTATAAATAAGCAGGCCAGGTTAAATGATATAGTAATAATTGAGGGAGCCGGAGGGCTTATGGTGCCTATTACTGAGAGATTTTCTATGGCCGATCTTGCAAAAGATACAGGCTGCAAGCTTATAGTAACTGCTCGTCCGGGTCTTGGAACAATTAATCATACAGCTCTAAGTATAGAGTATGCAAAAAGCAGAGGTCTTCAAATTTTGGGTATAGTAATAAACAATTTTCCAAAAGAGCCGGGTTTGTCTGAAAAAACCAATCCACAGGAATTAATAAGAATCACAGGAGTGCCGGTGGTTGGAGTATTAAAAAATGACACAGCTATTGACGTAGAAAATGGCCATCTCGGTATGCTAAAAAATAATTCAGTTAACAGCTTTATTTCTCAATTTGGAGGAAACCTGGAAATAGATGAATTCTTAAGTTCCATTAAACTGTAATATTTATAAAACACAGTGCAGCATAGGGATTTATTTGGTAAATAAATAAATTATTGATTAAACATCTTGACAGAGAAACTGATTATGACATACTACGCTTTTTTTTCACAGTATAAATCAATCCAATATTTTCAATAAATATTTATAATATGAAAAAAGGTTTTAAGGATGGAATGGCGGCAATACTACTCGTTGCTGCAATAACAATAGTATCGGTAATATCTAACCGAGATGCGCAAAGTGAGTCTGAAGGGCCAACACAGCCGATTTTTTTCAGTCACAAAATCCACGCCGGTGAAAATCAAATTCCATGTGAGTACTGTCACAGCTATGTAGCAGTATCAGCCAAACCCGGAATCCCATCTGTTCAGAAATGTATGGGTTGTCATACTCATATCCCCGGAAAAGATGAGCTCTATGAAGATGGACCTGAAAAGATCAACTTCCAGACAGAAATAAATAAATTAAAAGATTACTGGGATAAAAAGACCCCAATACCATGGGTTAAAGTACACTATGTTGCCGAGCACGCTCGTTTCAAACATAAACCTCATATAAAAAGGGGCATCGAGTGCAGCGCATGCCACGGTGAAGTAGAAAACATGCATGTGGTTAAAAGAGTTAAAAAGATCGAGATGGGTTGGTGTATCACATGCCATGAGGATAACGCAAAGGATGAAAAAGAGCTTGAAAGACTAAAAGATTGTTTGACCTGCCATTACTAGGATGGAGAGAATAGATGTCTAAAGATTTAATAAAACAAACCGAAGATAAAAACGGGCTTAAAAGAAGGGATTTTTTAAAGCTTGTAGGTGTAGTTGGCACAGGTGCCGCAGTATCAGGCTGTTGGTCAGAGCCTGCTGATGAGCTTATACCCTATGTTATTCCTCCAGACAATGTAATCCCCGGTATACCTAACTGGTATGCAAGCACTTGTACAGAGTGTCCTGCAGGCTGTGGCGTAATAGTAAAAAATATGGACGGAAGGGCCATTAAGGTAGAAGGAAATCCTGAGAATCCTGTAAACTCAGGAAGTCTTTGCGCAAGGGGACATGCCTCACTTCAGGGGCAGTACAATCCCGACCGTTTCAGAAGCCCTCTTTACAAGAATGAAGCAGGTGAAATGGAGCCGCTTAGCTGGGATGAGGCAGAGACTAAATTTGCTGAAATAATAAAAGAGCTAACAGACTCTGGAAATGCAGACAAGATAGTATTTCTTACGAACAATGTATCCGGCACTCTGAATAGCCTCATTAGCGATTTTCTAGCAGCCATTGGCGGCGGAAAACATATTTCTTATGAGCCTGTTTCTTATGAATCACTAAAAGAAGCAAACAGAATTACCTTTGGAATTAATGAAATACCTACATATAATATCGATAAGGCAGACTTTGTAGTCTCTTTTGGCGCAGACTTTTTAGAAACATGGCTGTCCCCGGTAAGCTACACCAAGCAGTTTTCTCATATGCATGGTTATGATCACGGTAAGATGGGTAAGTTTGTATATGTATCTCCCCGCTCGGCTCTTACCGGCGCAAATGCAGACAGCTGGCTTGCAATAAAACCAGGTACTGAGATGGTTCTTGCGCTTGGTCTTGTAAGAGAAATAATCTATTCAGGCCTATCGAATGCTCCTGATACGGGTGTTCTAAGAGGGATTGTTTCAAGATACACACTGGAAATGGTTTCCTCTAAAACCGATATTGCTGCTGATACGATAAAACAGCTTGCAAGAGACTTTGCTAAGGCAGAATCAAGCCTTGCAGTCGGCGGATCACTTACAAATGCTACGGATAACGCTACAAAAACAATCGCTGCTATAAACTTACTGAACTATGTTTCAGGAAACATAGGCAAAACAATTAATTTTAATGCTTCGCAGTCCATAGGCGATGTAGCTACATACCGGGAAATTGAAGAGCTCGTGCAGTCAATGAATGATGGGAAGGTTGAGCTGCTTGTTACTTATGATACAAACCCTGTTTATTCAGTTCCCAAAGTGCTTGGATTTGAGCAGGCACTGGAAAAAGTATCACATGTGGTTTCATTATCATCACAACCAACCGAAACCACTACAAAAACTAATCTTGTTCTTCCCGACAATACTACACTTGAGAAGTGGGGTGATTATTTCCCGGCAAGGGGCGTTTATGGTCTCATTCAGCCGGCAATGAAGCCAATATTCAATACTAAAGCCATAGGTGATACTCTTCTATCGGTATCTAAAAAGCTTGAGCTTACATATGAAAACTTAAATCATATAAACTACCTATCTTATCTACAAAATTCATGGAGAAAAATTCACTCAGCTAACCAGTCATTCAGGCTGTTTGAAGATTTCTGGAGAGCATCTCAACAGGCAGGCGGCTATTATGCAGATTATTCCGCAAGTGGTGTTTCTCTTTCTCCTTCAGTACAGAGAATAAGGTTTACTGAATCCAGAATTGATAATAAATCAGGCAATCTCTATTTTGTTACTTATCCCTCTCTTAGTCTTTATGACGGAAGAGGAGCAAACAGACCCTGGCTTCAAGAACTTCCTGAGCCGCTTTCTACATCAGTATGGGATTCGTGGGCAGAGATTCATCCTGACACGGCAAGTTCACTCGGAGTTAGCGAAGGTGACTATATTACAATTGAAACAGAACAGGGATCTATTACCACTCAGGCATTTGTATTTAAAGGCATAAAAGAGGACACTGTTGCAGTTGCATTGGGACAAGGTCATACATCAATAGGACAGTTTGGCGATGATAAGGGAGTAAATGTGCTGGATATTCTGCCTAATAAAAAAGATATAAATTCTGGAGCCTTTGCATGGCTATCAACAAAGGCAAATGTGTCCAAATCAGGGGATAGTGACAAGCTTGTAAAAGTTCAGATGACCTTTTCTCAGGAAGACAGGCACATTGCGCAGGCTACAACAGTAAGCGCTCTGGCACATAGTGGCGATGGTCATGGTGACTCTCACGGCGGGGGTCATGGAAATGGTGGTGATAGTCACGGGGGCGGCCACGGAAAACTGAATATGTATCCCGAGAGAGAATTTCAGGACAACCACTGGGGTATGAGTATTGATCTTTCCAAGTGTGTTGGATGCGGATCATGCGTAACTGCATGTAATGCTGAAAACAATGTTTCATTTGTCGGAAAGGATCAGGTATCCAGAGGAAGGTATATGGGCTGGATAAGAATCGAAAGGTTCTTTGATGACGGCGATGAGTTTAAAACAAAATTTATACCAATGCTCTGTCAGCACTGTGACAATGCCCCGTGTGAGCCTGTATGCCCCGTATATGCTACTTATAACAACTATGAAGGTCTTAACGTGATGGTTTATAACCGCTGCGTGGGGACAAGATACTGTGCAAACAACTGCTCATATAAGGTCAGAAGGTTTAACTGGTATGACTATGAACTGCCGGAGCCGCTTCATATGCAGCTAAATCCCGATGTTACTGTAAGAGAGAAAGGTATAATGGAAAAATGCAGCTTCTGTTCACAGAGAATTATTGCTGCAAAAGATAAGGTTAAAGACGAGAACAGAAAGATTAAGGACGGAGATGTTAAGCCTGCATGCGTGCAGACCTGCCCGGCAGAGGCAATTACATTTGGAAATCTAAAAGACCATGACAGTAAGGTCTATAAAAAAACACAAGATAAAAGAAGTTATCATGTACTTGAAGAATTAAATACTATGCCAACGGTTAGCTATCTTAAAAAAGTTGAGTGGGATAAAGCATAATGAGCAACGAAACTACTACTACGCCGCTTACATACTCAAGAGTTAATGACGATATAATAAGGATGCTTGAAAAGCCTTCTGCAAAGTGGCTTGCACTATTTATATTCGATCTTTCAATTTTGGGAATAGGCGCTATGTGCTTTATTTACCAGGTTTACGTAGGTCTTGGTGTAGCTGGTTACTCTCACCCAGTGTTTTGGGGAGTTTATATTACAAACTTTGTGTTCTGGGTAGGTATTGCACACTCAGGGACTCTAATTTCGGCAATATTATTTCTGTTTCGGGCCCGGTTTAGGATGTCTATTTACAGGATATCCGAGGCAATGACCGTATTTGCGGTTGCCACAGCTGGTCTTTTCCCCATTATTCACCTTGGAAGGCCATGGAACTTTTACTGGCTTATGCCTTATCCAAACCAAAGAGAGCTTTGGATTAACTTTAAATCACCCCTTATCTGGGACGTTTTTGCAGTAAGTACCTATGCAACAGTAAGTACGGTGTTTTTCATTATAGGTATGATTCCGGACATTGCGGCAATAAGAGACAGGGTAGTAGAAAAACCAAGAAAAATTATCTATACATTACTATCTCTTGGTTGGAAGGGTTCAAACTGGGAATGGCTGCACTATACAAGGGCTTATCTTTATTTTGCTGCCTTTGCCGCTCCTCTTGTAATATCGGTTCATAGTGTTGTGTCATGGGACTTTGCTATGGCAAATACTCCTGGGTGGCATACAACTATATTCCCGCCATATTTTGTGGCAGGTGCTATTTTCTCGGGGCTTGCAATGGTTATTACCCTTTGTATACCAATTAGAAAGATATTCCACTTAGAAGATTATATCACAATGGATAATTTCGATGCCATGGCAAAAATGATTATTCTTACATCAGGTATTGTCGGATATGCCTATGGAGCAGAGTTTTTTATGGCTTGGTACAGTGGCAACCCTCATGAATGGGGACAGTTTCTTTATAGGGCAACCGGGGATTATGCTCTTTTTTATTGGATAATGGTTGTTTGTAACGTGGTTGTTCCAATTACGCTTTGGTTTAAGAAAATTAGACATAATATTAAAGCACTTTTTATTATTTCACTTTTAATTAACATTGGAATGTGGTTTGAAAGGTTTAATATCATCGTAATATCACTCTCTCACGAGTTTGATCCGGGTAACTGGGGATTTTATAAACCATCTTTGATAGAACTTGGGATCACAGCGGGTAGCTTTGCATGGTTCTTTATGTTCTTCTTGCTGTTTATAAAAACTCTTCCGGCAGTTGCGATAGCTGAGATGAAAGAAATACTACCGGTTCCTAAAAAGGGGGCTAAATAGATATGAAAAAGAATCAGGGTGTAGTTGGAGTATATTCATACGTAGATTTAGTCTTAGAAGCCATAAGAAGACTTAAAAACGCGGGACATGAGAAAAAAGATATCAGAGTTTTTTCTCCTGTACCAAACCATGAAATTGAAGATGCACTAATTGAAAGTGAGAGTATCGTAAGATTTTTTACCCTCACTGGCGCTACCCTTGGAGCTATATGCGGAATTGGAATAACTACTCTTACATCAATGGACTGGCCGATTCAGGTTAGTGCCAAACCCATTGTATCTATGCCTCCCTATATGATTATCGTATTTGAGCTTACTGTTCTTATGGGAGCATTATCAACATTTATAGGTTTAATTGTAAATGCGAGGATTAGAAGAAACGCACCTGTAAGTCTGTACGATCCAAGGTTTTCTGATGATAAATTTGGGCTCGCTGTAGTATGTGAAAAAGACAGAGTGGGTGATGTGGAAAAGATAATGAATGATACAGAGGCTGAAGAAGTCAAATTTGAGGGGCTGCACTAGCCTTATAAATTTATATTGAGGAGAAAGGTTTTGTTTGGAAGAACAAAATTATTAATATTAACAACACTTATAATATTCATATCAGCTTCAATTTCAGTAATTGGGCTTCCGTGGAACTATGATATGTGGAAGCAAAAATCGATTAAGCCTTATGAAATGCCGATGTCTTATCCCAAGGGTACAGTAACAATAGACGGAATTGTAAATCCTGAAAAGAGAGAGAAGGTAGAGGCTATAACCCAAAACGGACTGGAAGCTTCGAAGCTCGATGTAAAAATAGGTGAACAGCTTTATATGACAAATTGTTCAGTTTGTCATGGTGAAAAAGCCGATGGAAACGGTCCCGTCATTAAAAAGGGTTTTTATCCGGTTAATTTAAAAGTGCAGGCAGTAAAAGATAGAACTGATGGATATATATTTGCATACATAAGATATGGCGGAAAAGTAATGATGCCAAGTTACCGTGAGAATATGACTGAAGAACAGTCATGGCAGGTAGTAAATTATATAAGACATATACAGAATAGTTCTAAATAGTTTAGGAGAGTATCAGGAATACAACATGGATGAGTCAATAAGAGACGAAATATTAGCTAAAAGACCTCAAATTTCACCACTTCTTTGGGTGGTTTTTGGCTCTTTATTTATAATCGGTGTATTTGTATTTTTAACAAACGCCTTCTCAGAGGAACATTCACACGACACCTGGCAGATCTTTTTAGTTAATTTTGTGTTCTGGACCGGTATTGCACAGGCAGGAATTGTGTTTTCAGCAATTTTAAGACTTACAAGAGGAAAATGGGGCAGACCACTTCTAAGAGTAAGTGAGGCGCTGGGTTCATTTGTGCCAGTATCCTTTATACTTCTTCTGGTATTACTATTTATAGGTAAAGATTATATTCTTCCTTATATTATAGAGCCCTATCCTTATGCTGCAAAAGAAGTATGGCTTGCGCCGGGTTTTGTAGTTGGAAGACACCTGATCGCTTTTGGACTCTTGTTTATACTTAGTATGATTTATCTCTACTATTCACTAAGGCAGGATCTTGGGGGTGCAGGAGAAAAATTAACCGGTATATGTGCAAATATTGCCGAGGGCTGGAAAGGAGATGATGAAAGAGAAGAGATATGGGCGAAAATAGTAAAACTTTGCCCTGCAATAGCAATAGTATATGCATTTACTTTTAGCCTTATCGGCTGGGATTTTATGATGTCGCTCGATCCTCACTGGTTCAGCACGCTTTTTGGCCCTTATTATTTCATGGGAAGTATTTTAGGCGCAGTTGGAATGATTATAATCATGTCTTCTTACTTAAGAAAGCACATGCAGCTTGGAGAATATATCACGGACCATCAGTACTTTGATATTGGCAAGATTATGCTTGGTCTGTCGATGTTTTGGGTATACCTTACATTTTCTCAGTTTTTACCAATTTGGTATGCAAATATGCCTGAGGAAACAGGATTTGTTATAGCCAGGACGCAGGTAGAGCCATTTGCAACACTTTGTTGGGTTATTCTTACATGCTGTTTCTTCTTCCCATTTGTATCCCTTATACCAAGAACTACAAAAGTAGTAAATCAGTTAACAATATTCATTGCGGTAGTTTCGCTTTCAGGACTATGGCTTGAAAAATATGTGCTTATCGTACCATCAATATCTCACGGTATTCACTTTGGATTTATTGAAATATTAATAACAGCCGGTTTTGCGTCCGGGTTTGTTTTAACATTTCTATGTTTTATCAAAATCTTTCCAATACTGCCTGTAGGCGATCCTATGTTTGTAGGTAAAGCACACGGACACGGAGGCCACTAATAATATGGACAGACTACTTGACTTTATTACTCAGATAGTGTGTGGAGCTCTTATATTCGGTGTATTTGGCTTTATTGCAACACTGGTTGCTATCTCTTTATTTGGTCCACAACTTCCAGAATTGTTTCAGGGCCTTCCCTGGTAAAATAAATTATTTATAGCTATTTTTATAAATTTAGTTGTAAATTATTCAACATAGCATTAAAATTCTATAAATAATTAGGGCCACTTATTTTAAATTCTAATTATTTTTGTTCTAATAGCTTGTTTCTAGCAGTATTTATTTAGGAGCTCGCATAGAACAGAGCTATAAGTAATGCAGAATCTCCTTTATTTTATTAACTAAATCTACATTTCTGTTATTAAATCTAAATTCCATCTCTTTTAGATACAAAACAAAGTGTTTTCTGTCAATTCCATTGT
>JBFFSH010000073.1:0-12898 GCA_041572575.1 Thermodesulfobacteriota bacterium | reverse complement strand
CAATAAATAAAATCATAGCAACCGGAAATGATTATAAAGTATTCAATGGTTTTTGCGGTGCCGAATCCGGCTATGTACCCGTTTCAACCATTGCTCCAAGTATTTTAATTTCAGAAATTGAGCTTCAGAAAACCACAACAGAAAAAGAAAAACAACCCATTCTCCCTCCACCATATTAAACTAGTTCGATATTATATTCACTTTTTATATAATAATAACGACATATTGATTTTGCATATTCGTAATAAGATATTAAAATAATTTTATTCTAATATCACTTAAAAGGTAAATTGTAATGAACAGATCAAATCATGTGATTTATCCTTTATTATTTACGACTTTTATTATTAATCTTTTATTTTCGGCTTGTTCGAGCGGTGATAGTGGTAAGCCAAATAGAGACCCATCTCAGTGGAAAATCACTCTCGACATTGATGGAGAAGAAGTGATCCTGCCTCTAAAAGTAATGGATGTATATCTTGTAGAAGATGAAAACTATCCCGAGAGCTATTATATTAAAGGAAACGGTGTTTCTTTATTAGGAAATTTTCCTGATGGCGTACATGTAGGATATGGTGAAAAATGGGATAAGCTCTTTGATGAAATAATACAAATAAGTGAAGAGGGAGTAGACCCTTATAACACAAGAGCCTCGCAAATATCTCTTCCCGGAAATCCTGATCTTCTCATCACAGATGGATATATAGTTTTTTCTAAACTCACCGGTAAATACTCTGGAAGCAGTGGAGACCTAACAATCCATGGAACAATAAGTCTTACAGTCGATTCTTCCGGTGGAGAACAAACATATGAAGGAACAATTTCAGTTCAGTGCGTAAGCTGGGGGTAGTAACCTGCAAACATCGTTGATGCTAACGCAGTAATAAAGCTAGCTTGTTGGTATTTCTAACTTCCTCTTATCTTTGTAATCTTCTATCTTTATACCCACATATTTTTTTATATCATCAAGGATTAAATATAGGGCGGGTATAAGAAAGAGTGTTATTAGAGTAGCAAAGACTAACCCAAATCCCAGAGCTATTGCCATTGGGGCAAGAAATGCAGACTCACCCCGGGTCTTTGTCATAAGCAAAGCTAATCCGCCAAAGGTTGTGATTGTAGTTAAAACTATGGGGCGGAACCTGTGCTTTGCTGCCATAAAAACTGCAACAACCTTATTCATATTTTTAACCCTCTTGTTGATAAAGTCCATTAGTACCAGACTATCATTAACAACTACTCCAAGAAGTGCTACAAATCCAATTAATGCCGGAAGTGAAACGGGCTCTCCTCTTAGAAGCACCCCAAATAGCACCCCTATAATAGTATATGGAAGTACAGACATGATAATAAAAGGCTGCAGATATGATTTTAGAATTGTGGCAAGGATAAGATATATAAGTATTGCTGATACAACTATTGCATTAATAATGCTATCAATGGATTCTCTTGTTTCTTCATCTTCACCTCCAACTTTATAGCTGTAACCGGGAAGTTTGGAAATCATGGTTTTAATGAAGTTTTGAAGCTGTATATTCACCTCAGATGAAGTGCTTACATCCTGATCAATCTCTGCTGTTACCCTTACCGCTCTTTCCATATCATATCTTGATATGCTCAACATACTTGGTGACATTTCAAAATCCACTATATTTGAAAGTGGCACCCAACTGCCTCTGCCGTTTGAAATTTCATAGGTTTTTAAAATATATTCTATATCATTTGTAGGCAGGTCCTGTTTAACGATTATATCTGCTTCTTCGCTTCCTATTCTTGTTCTGGAAACCGTAAGACCGTCAATTGCTGCCCTTACAGCCCTGGAAACTGTTGTATTATTTAACCCATAAATAGCAGCCTTCTTTTCATCTACAATAAGACGAATTTCAGGCTTTCCCCATACAAGGTTATCAGACACCCCATAAACACCGGGCATATTATCCAATTCCTTTTTTATATCCGCCGAAAGGTCTTTTAAGACATTGAAATCATCACCCTGTATTTCTATATCTACAGGGTCACCTGTTGGAGGGCCTTCAGTCTGTATAAACTTTATAATATTAGGACCAATTACATCCTGTGACTTATTTTTTACCAGTTTCATAAGGTCCTTACCGTTTTCCTTTCTCTTCTCAAAATCTTCATACTCAACTAAAATCGAGGCCACATGATCACCGAATTCAGGTACTTTTTGAGATATATCAATTCCAATCATAGAAAATACATTTTTTAGAACATGAGGTGGAATATTTTCCTTTATAACAGATTCTACTTTTTTCACAGATTCTTTAGTTGAACCAAGGCTTGATCTAGTTGGGTTTTCTACTCTTACTATAAACTGAGCTATATCCTTTGTATGAAAAAGAACTGGGGGGATTTGAACATAAACTGCAATCGACATAACCAATATTACAATTGAAGACCCCAGGACTATGTACCTTTTGTATAGTACAAACGCTAATGCTTTAAGGTAATAGCTTCTCATCTTATAAACCATTCCTCTGTTTTTTGATCTCTTTTTAGGTATGGCTCTAAGGTAATCAGAACAGTGCGTGGGTAGTATTAGTAATGCTTCAATGAGCGAAACCAATAGGGCAAATATTGCTACTTTTGGGATTATTGAAAGAAACTTTCCTATTATTCCAGAAGCCAGCAGCAGAGGTACAAATGATGCAATATTCGTAAGAATAGTTGCTATTACGGGTAGTGCCACTTCTTTTGTTCCAACAACTGCAGCCCTTGCAGGACTAAGGCCGTTTTGTATATACCTTTGTATGTTTTCAGCAACAATTATTGCATCATCAACTATAATTCCCAGTACTAAAATCATTGCAAACATAGAGAGCAGGTTAATTGTTACTCCTGTAAAACTCATAACAATAAAAGCTCCAAAAAATGATACAGGAAGTCCCGCAGCTACAACAATAGCGGATCTTCGGTCTAAAAATGTGTTAAGCAGTATTAGTACAATGATAAGACCTACAATTCCGCTTATAACCATTGTTTTTAATCTCTGCTTTACCCAGTATGAGTTATCATTTGCTAAGAATATATCTATCTCATCGGGAAGACTCTTCCTGAATTGTTCTACTTTTTGCTCTATTCTCTTTGCAGTTTCTACCACATCCGCATTTTTTCTCTTATTTACCCAAAATGATATAGCCGGCAGACTATTTATTCTTGAAGTAGATATGGTTTTTTCTTCACCAAGCTCAATACTGGCAATGTCTTTTAAGTATATATGCTTTCCACTTGTGCTTACTTTAACCGGAAGGTCTTCGATGTCTGCGACACTTTGAATTCTTCCCTTCGAGCGCACAAGATATTCAAGGTCCTGCTGCTTGAAACTACCTCCCGGAAAATCCAGATTTTTATTATTTATAGTTGCTGAGATGTCTTCAATTGATATATCGTACTGCCTCAGTTGTGCGGGATTTACCCTGATCCAAAATACTGGATCTCCAAGTCCCGAAGTTACTACATTATCCACACCCTTTATAAGCTCCAGATCATCTCTAAGATCCAGAGCGAACTTCCTAAGCAGTTCTCGTTTCACTTCCCCGGCAATTGATACACTTATAATTGGAAAACTGGCTTTTTGCTCGCTAATTAAAGGTTCTTCTATATCATCTGGAAGCTTATTTCTTATCTGTGAGATATCTGATCTAACATCCTGTGCTACTTTTTGAATGTCCTCCCCTGCTTCAAGTTCTGCAACTACATAAGATCTTCCTTCCGAAGAAGTAGACCTTACAACCTTTACTCCTTCTATATCACTAAGCTCATCCTCTACAGCTATAGTAACCAACTGCTCAACATCTTCAGCAGAGGCGCCGGGATAGATGGTAGTAACCGTAACAAGTTCAAGCTGTATTGAAGGAAATAGTTCAAGAGGCAGTCTAAATGCCGTAAGTAGTCCCACTACTATGATCCCAGCCATAAGCAGGTTCATCAATACTGGGTTTTTGACTGAAAATTCAGATATATGCACTTAGATGAAGTATTAGTTAATTGATTATCCTTACAGGCTGCTTATCGGCAAGTCCTGTATGACCCTCAATTATTATTTTGGAATCTTTGGGAAGGCTGTCCTGTGGTATTGCTCCATGCTTGTCATTTAGCCATGTAACACTAACCGGGACCTTAACTGCTTTTCCCTCAGTAAATGTAAATAGAAATACATCTTTACTATCAGATAATATTGCACTTCTTGGAACTTTTATAACATTTTGGAGTTTTTCCACCGGCACTTCCATATCTATTATTTCACCGGGCAGCCAGTTGTTGGATTCATCGGTAATTTCCGCCTCTACTGAATAAGTGCCGCTTGCAGCATCAATATTAGGACTTATTCCCCTTATTATACCTCTCGATGTTTGCGGCTCATTATCTATAGTATTTGTAAGTTTCACTTCCGTATCTGTTTTTAATGTTCTTGCCCAGTTTGCATCGACCCCTGCAACTACTTTTTTCTTTGTACTGTTTACTATATTAATCACAATCTCGTTTGCTAATACTTCCTGTCCAATATCCGGCAGTACATCTATGATTTTGCCCTTTATAGGTGATTTAATTATAAGATGTTCGACATCCCAGTTTGATCTTTTGCATGATGCCTCAAGAGCATTAACCTCTGCCCTTTTAGCAGCAATCTGGTTATTAAGAGACTCTAGTGTATCCCTTGCCACTATTCCTTTTTCTACAAGGCTTATATTTTTGTTGTAGAGTCTTCTAAGCTCTTTGAGGTCAGCCTGTGCGGCATCAAATCTGGATTTAGATTCAATTAATGCAAGTTCTTTTCGTTGATCACTTAGCACCAACAATACTTCGCCAACATCTACACTGCTCCCGATATCTACCTTTTTTTCTTCTACCCAGCCGCCTACCTCGGATCTGAGCTCAATAGTCTGTCCACCCTGAACCCTGGCAAGAAAGTTAGCCGTTGTCCACTGCTCCGAAACTACGGCATCATACACAGTAACCGGTTGTGGTTTTCTTATAAAACCACTTTCGAGTGCTGATGATCTTACTGAAGACATGCGGATATATAGAGCAATAATTACTATAAAAAAACATAGTAAAAAACCCGCAAACCACCTCCACTGTTGTCGACTAACTATTCTTTGTTTCATATCTACTAATTATATCCTAATATATTTCTGATGTATCTAAAGTATCACTATATTATTACTAACTGAAAAATGTCATTAATGTTTTATTTTCTTTACAGTCTGCCTAATCAACAATTTTTCCGGGTTAATAATTTTCTATTCATATTGATATTATAACAAATCATTAATTTATTATTTCAATTCAATAAATAATCTATTGATTTTTAAAATAAATTTCTGTACTATTCAGTTAAACCAGCCGTAAGGAGGAACGATGGCAACAGTTAAAAAACCTTTAACCAAAGCCCAGATTTCAACTCATATTGCAGAAAGTGCAGGAATTACCAAAAAAGCTGCAGGTGAGATACTTGATGAACTAGCTTCACTAGCTTACAGTGAAACTAAGAAAAAGGGTGAGATAACACTTCCAGGCATAGGCAAACTTGTATTACAAAAGCGCAATGCCAGAATGGGAAGAAACCCTGCTACAGGCGAGACTATAAAAATCCCTGCTAAGAAAGTTGTTAAGTTCAGGGTAGCCAAAGCCTGTAAAGATTCAGTCTTAGGATAGATACTACATAAACCTTAATATTCATTAAGTTAAGGTCATTATTGTGTTTTATAGTTCCAGTTAGGTACGGGAGAGTTGTGCTGTTTTTATATCAAAAGTTGATATAATATTTTCACCCGCCCTGTAAATACGCTCAAATTTGATTTAGACTACTACACAAAGGGCTTGGCATGGTAAAAATATTATTTGCAGATGATGAAGAATTAGCTAGAAGCCTGTATGGTGAAAGCCTTCAGGCTGTTGACGGTTTTGAGGTAAAGACCGCAGTAGACGGCAATGATGCTCTGCAAAAAATCGCAGAGGACAAGCCCCACCTTGTTATATTAGATGTATTCATGCCCAACAAATCTGGTGTAGAAGTCTTACAAGCACTAAAATCTGACCCCGCCACTAAGGACATACCGGTAATTATGTTTTCCGGAGTTGCTGAAATGAATACTATTACAGAATGTCTCGATATGGGTGCCATAGGCTATATACAAAAAGATGAAGAACACGAAGAAATCATTGCAAAAATAAAGCTTCTTGTAAGACTTAAGGTTAGGGCCTAACCCTCCAAACTCCTCATATTGTTATTAAATTCAACTAGTTAGCCCTCTTTTTAGATATCGATAATATACATTTTTATTTTTTAACAATAGTTTTTTTCTCAAAGTTTTATTAATACATTGATTAATTCTTAAGTAGGGATTAAAATTTATCTACTTTACTTACTGTTAACAGCATACTTTTATTATATGACTAAAATCTTGTTAGTTGACGATGAACAATCTATAAGAACAGTTTATACCGAATATTTAAACAGAGTTGATGACTTTAAGGTCGAAACCGCTGAGGATGGCAATGATGCACTTCTAAAAATAGCCCAGAGTAAACCTGACATAGTAATTTTAGATATATCACTTCCCGAAATTTCCGGAGTAGATGTATTGGGGATTATTAAAGCAGATCCGGAATTTAAAAAAATCCCAGTTGTTATACTTACAGGTTCTCAGGATTATACTGAAATTAATAAATGCCTTGGTATGGGTGCTGCAAGCTATATTACCAAAGGCGAAAAGCATGATGAAATAATAGATAAAATAAAAATGGTAATAAAGCTGAATCAAAGGATTAGGAATTAATTTTTAGTAGTTCATCAAATATTTTATGAGCTAACATCTCTTTTGGCATTACATCATACTCTCTAACATCACCATTTCTATTTAAAACAAAAGCACTATTAGTATCTACTGCAAATCCAGAATCTTCTTTAGTAACATCATTTACAACAATCAAATCCAGGTTCTTTTCTTTGAGTTTGGCTTTGCCTTTTTTAACTATATCGTTAGTTTCTGCAGCAAAACCTACAAGTAATTTACCGTTTTTATTTTTTCCTATCTCAAATAAAATATCCCTGGTCTTTTCAAGTTCCAGATTAAATGTAACTTTTCTTTTTGATATTTTATCCTTTTCATAATTCTTAGCTGAATAATCACCTACCGCTGCTGCCTTTACTACTATTGTAGCCCAATCTGATAGTTTCATCACAGCTTCATACATTTGCTCAGCAGATTCTACAACAATTGCGTTCACTCCATACGGAAGTTCTGTATCAGTAGTACCTGAAACCAGTATCACCTCGGCACCCCTTTTCCACGCAGCCTTTGCAACAGCATAGCCCATCTTGCCACTTGAGGGATTTGAAATAAATCTCACAGGATCAATATACTCTCTTGTAGGACCGGCTGTGACTAAAATCTTTTCACCTGTTAAATCAGCAGGGGTTAATATTTTTTCTATTTCTGAAACTATTATCGGAGCATCGGGTAGCCTTCCCTTACCCTCCCAGCCGCATGCAAGAGCACCTTCAGATGGTTCCAATATATAATAGCCGTGTTTATTAAGTTTGGTTATGTTTTCATGCACTATGGGATTATCATACATGTTTACATTCATTGCAGGACAAAAAAGCACAGGTGATTTTGTTGCTAAAATTACTGTGTTTAGCAAATTATCAGCAATACCAGAGGCTGATTTCCCAATAAGTGATGCGGTTGCAGGAGCTACAACAATTAGGTCAGCATTGTCGGCAAGTGTAATGTGACCTATTTCTGCTTCTCTTTCCAGATCAAATAGATCCACTGATACTTTATTGTTAGAAAGGGTTTGAAAGGTTAGAGGGGTTACAAACTGCTGGGCATTCTTGGTCATTACAACATGCACGTCTGCTCCGCTAAGGACAAGTTTTCTTACCAGATCACATGACTTATATGCAGCAATACCCCCGCTTACTCCAACCACTATATTTTTGTTATTTAACATATTCATATCTTTATAATAGTATACATACTAATTAATCATATACTGCTCTATTCAATTCTATAAAACTTTAAAGATTTCTATCAGTAACCGCTCCATCTGAAGCAGATGAAACAAGCTTTGCATATTTAGCGAGTACTCCCGAAGTTTCCTTTGGCTTGGGTTTTTTCCACGCTGAAAGACGCCTCTTAATTTCAGCCTTGGATACTTTTAAATTAACCTCGTGCTTGTTTGCATCTATGGTAATTTCATCTCCGTTTTTTACCACTGCTATTACTCCGCCGTCTATTGCCTCAGGAGTGATATGACCAACAACAAACCCGTGTGTCCCTCCTGAGAAACGTCCGTCTGTTATTAACGCTACGTCGTTTCCAAGTCCTTTGCCCATAATTGCGGAGGTAGGGCTTAGCATTTCTCTCATCCCGGGCCCGCCCTTTGGTCCTTCATATCTTATTACAATAACGTGTCCTTTTTTTACCCTTCCGTTGAGAATGGATTTTAAGCAGGCTTCTTCTGAATCAAACACTATAGCCTTTCCTGTAAAAGAAAGCCCTTCCTTACCTGTTATCTTTGCTACTCCGCCATCAGGTGCCAGATTACCTCTCAAAATGACAATGTGACTTGAGTCTTTAATTGGTTTACTAAATGGTTTAACAATGTCCTGTGGTTTTGGGTAAGGTTTAACCCCTCTCAAATTCTCTTTAACAGTTTTCCCCGTGACAGTCAGACAGTCACCATGAATAAGTCCTTTTCCCAGAAGCATTTTAAGCAGAGGAGTAAGCCCGCCAAGTCTGCAAAAATCTGCCATCATGTACTTACCGCTTGGCTTTAGATCAGCAAGTACAGGAACTCTCTTACCAATCCTGGTAAAATCATCAATTGTTAATTTCACATTCATTGCATTTGCCATTGCTAGCAGATGCAGTACTGCATTTGTTGAACCCCCAAGTGTGGCTACAACAGTGATAGCATTTTCAAATGCTTTTTTTGTCATAATGTCACTTGGTCTTATCCCTTTTTTTATAAGATTTACCACGGCTTTTCCTGCATTATAGCAATCTGCAGATTTATCCTTGGATATTGCAGCCTGTGCAGAGCTATTTGGAAGGCTCATCCCCAAAGCCTCAATTGCCGAAGCCATTGTGTTTGCCGTGTACATGCCGCCGCACGATCCTGCCCCCGGTATTGCGCATGACTCTATCCCCTTAAGCTCTCTGTCCGACATTTCGTTATTTGCATGTGACCCAACAGCTTCAAAAACTGAGACTATATCTACGTCCTTTCCTTTATAGTTGCCCGGCATGATAGTACCGCCGTATACAAATACAGCAGGTCTATTAAGCCTTGAAATTGAAATCAGACACCCGGGCATATTTTTATCACACCCGCCAATTGCTACAATACCGTCAAATCCCTCAGCACCTGCAACTGTTTCAATGGAGTCTGCAATTACCTCTCTTGAAACTAAAGAATAACGCATACCCGGAGTACCCATTGATATACCATCCGATACAGTGATGGTGTTAAAAATTACAGACTTTCCACCTGCACCATTCACCCCTCTGCCTGCATGATCTGCTAGTAAATTGATGTGCATATTACATGGAGTGACCATGCTCCATGTAGAAGCCACTCCCACAACTGACCTTGTGAAATCTTTATCCTTAAATCCCACGGCTCTCAGCATAGAGCGGTTTGGTGCCCTGTCGGCCCCGTCTACAATAAGTGATGAATACTTTCTTGTATCAATTTTTGATGTTGTTGTTTTCTTCTTCAATTAATTCCTCCATTAAACCTTATTAACTCTTCATCTTACTAAAATTTTTCAATTAATTTCATAATCATACTATAAAACTAAAAAGAAACTAAACTCATTTCTATTACATCATAAATATTAAAAGGAATAAAAGTATTCATTTTATAATCATTAAGTAGTAAAATATACATATAAACGGAAAGAGGAGGTAGATATGAAGGTAATTATAGAGGCTATGCTTTCCGGTTTAATTGGTACTGCAGGCATGACGCTTGTGATGTGGGCAATAACAAAATCGGGGCTTGCTCATGCGGATATGATAAGAGCAATTGGAAGTATTTTCACCCGCTCATATGATGATGCAGTAACCCCGGGGGTAATTGTACATTTTGGAGTAGGTATCATAATTGCTTTTTTCTATGTTCTTATTATAAGCATCTTAGATCCGTCTTCAGCTATTAAAACCCTGGGTGCTGGGGCTATGATTGGAATTTTTCATGGGGTAACTTTTAGTTTTCTTCTTGTAGTTGCAGTAGCTGAGCACCACCCCATCGAAAAGTTCAAGACAGCAGGCTCTGAGGTAGCAATAGCTCATCTTGCAGGTCATATAGTTTATGGTTTATTAGTTGGTGCTGTGGTAGCTGCTACTGGGGCAAGGATTATTTTATAATCCTGTAGGCAGATCAATAAATTTTGTATCTATATGAAATTTATTGTTCACTACTTTTGAGAGTGCTATTAGTCCAATAATTTCTGTAGCATGATGCCCTGCAAAGATGATATTAATCCCTGCATCTTTGGCAGAATAATACACCTCTACGGCATCACCAGTTATTAAGAGATCAGCCTTTGATTCAAGGGCTTCATAGAATCCGGAATAACCAGCCCCGCCGCTGCAAACTGCCACACGTTTTATTCTCTTAGGACCAAAAGGCAGGACAGTACAGTCAGCATCTAATTTGTCAGTAAGTGTTTTTTCTATAATAGATAAATCTTTTGAGTTAGTAAATTCACCCGTCCAGCCAATATTCTTATTTCCTGAAAACATAAATTCATCTTTAATTTTTGCACCGATTAATTTTATTATCTGAGCATTATTTCCAACTGCTCTATGTCTATCGAGAGGAAGGTGGCAGGCATAGAGTGAAATTTTATTGTTATAGAGAATATCAAGTCTGTCTTTGGCCCAGGATGTTACAGATGGATTTTGATTCTTCCAAAAATGGCCGTGATGTACAACTATCATATCGGCTTTTTCTTTTACAGCCGTCTCAAATGTCTCTACCGCTGCATCAACAGCAAAGACGATTTTCTGTACTTTTTCTTTTCCTTCAAACTGAAGCCCATTCCAGCAGGAATCCTTTACAGCATCTATTTCCAAATAAGAATCGAGAAAATCTACAATTTTGTTTAATTTCATTATATTAATATTATATGATTAACTATTAATATATTTTATAATAATTAAATGGAAATGGCTAATAAAACAGGTAAAACAGGATTAAATAGAATTTGGCACGCACTATTATATTCTATATCAGGACTGCAAGTTGCATTTAAAAATGAAGCCGCTTTTAGACAGGAACTTTTTGCACTTACCATATTTAGCATAGTCGCAGTGCTTCTGCCCGTTTCTACTATTGTAAAAATGGGACTTATCCTGTCTATTGTCTTTGTGATAATAATAGAACTCTTAAATTCTTCTATTGAAAGAGTGGTTGATCTTGCTTCACCCCAGCAGAGTACCCTTGCAAAAGAAGCAAAAGATATGGGCAGCTCTGCTGTTTTTCTTGCTATTGTCTGTTCTACGGCATTTTGGGTCTATATTTTGGTGAAGACATTCATTGCTAAATAATTTTATCTAAATCCTAGAATTCATTTATAACCTGATGCTGAGGATATACAAAACTTCCTTTCATCCAAACAGCCCATACAGGCTCTGCAGCAAGTGGTTTTACTTTATTTAGTGAATGACCCTCTGGTGCTGTGAAATTTATTTTCACATTCGTGGTTTCAACTGCTCCGCCGTTAAAAGGTATCGGATATTTTACAACCTGATTTACTTTTTTACCGTCTTTTTCAGTCTTGATCAGGCCAAAATAGTTTAGATGACCACCACCAAACCCACCAAGCTCACTTCCAACATCCGCTGTAGAAGTAATCACGGGTTTTCCATCTATATGTAAAACTGCAGTAAGCTTGCCGTCTTTAACTGTTGTTGTGGTAACACCTTCCTGAGCAGGAATACCAACTTTTTCAGTAAAGGCTCTCATTGTTGGTGAGCTGTTATAATAGTGAACAAAATATCTACCAGGATAAGTAATATCACTGTTCATCACATAAGAGTCATGATCTTTTAGCTCAACCGTTAGATATGTGAGTGTGTACGCGCCAAAGCCAGAGGTCTGCTCTGCTGTTGGTACTGTGTACATATTCATAACAATATGACCTGTAGGCTCTAAACCCTTAGGAAGAAGTGCTTTTAAAACTGCTGGATCGGCTTTATAAGCGGTAATAAACATCCAGGCATCCGTTACAAGCTGTGGACCAGGAAGTTCCATCTTTTTTGCTTCTTCTTTCATCTCATGCTCATCCGCTCTTACAAATGAGCCGGCAGATGTAATACAAAGTACTAATAATAAAACAAGATATTTTGAAACTTTCATATTTTTACCCCTCCAATTGATCTGTTAATAAAGAAATATTGAATTGTTAAGACCTAAAAGTCAATAAAATTAATGGTTATTGAAGCTTTTAGTATTTAATCGATTATTGACAATAAAATTAATTTGTTATAACATAGACATAATATAGCTTAATACTTAAGCATGGTATTGATACTTAAGTAATAACTATTAAACTGGCGCATTAAGAGGGGGTGATGTAGAGACATAAAATTATATACTGAATTCTTTTGCTTTGTGTGGATTTAGTAAATGAATTCTTATTTTTTAACCGACAAATTCACAATAAAATCAATAAATAAATCTTGGGAGGATTTAATAAATGAGTATTAAAAAAATAGGAGCTCGCATAGAACAGAGCTATAAGTAATGCAGAATCTCCTTTATTTTATTAACTAAATCTACATTTCTGTTATTAAATCTAAATTCCATCTCTTTTAGATACAAAACAAAGTGTTTTCTGTCAATTCCATTGTAT
>JBFFSH010000072.1:0-13290 GCA_041572575.1 Thermodesulfobacteriota bacterium | reverse complement strand
ATCTTAATATCTGTTTCAAGTGATGCAATTTCTAATGGTGCAACAGATAAATACCATTTAAAATCCGGAAAATCCTCAAACTCACCCTCCTCGTTCTTGTTTTCAGGATAACCCTCAAGCTCTACTTCTGAAATTTTATCCTGTGCAAGCATTCTTGCGATAGAGAGACTTTTTGAATCAGATGTTAATACCAGATTCCTGTTCACAGTACCCAGTAGAACAGCAAGTGAAGAGCCAAGAATAACAACTGCTACAAGAACTTCGAGAAGAGTAAATCCAGATTGCCTATTACAATTAGGTTTAATATACTTTTTTTTTACTGTCATTATTTTATTGAATAAGAATTTCTTTGTATTCATCAAACACAGCAGTTGCACCTGTATAAGGTTTTGTAGCTAGAGTATAAACATCCCCTGAATTACTTTCCAGATGAATCACTACAGGTTCTACAAATCCTGAGGGTAGAAATAGTATAAATTCATCCTTGCCCTCGGTAGAAATCCCAAGGCTTCTTAGTGTAACAATATCTTTAAATGAAACATTATTAGGAAGTTTCCTCTTTTTAAGAAATGGGTCGGTTGATACCTCATATTCATCTACCTCTAAGACTTCTACCCAATATTCACCCTCATCAATATCAAATGCAAGCTTATGAATCTTTTTTTTAAATGCAGCTTCGCTATACAAATACCTTATAGTCGTACTCAGATTTCTTGAGCCGCTTTTAAGGTTACCTTCAGTAAAATTATCTAACCTTGGTACTGCTACCAGAAGAAAACTGCTCAAAATAACTACAACTATTATTATTTCAATAATAGTAAAGCCTTTTTCATCTCTCATTGTTAGTCTTTACTGGATATGTCATCCTCGGTTTGAAGTTGCGCATCTGGCCCGGGTGAGATTATTTCGTAACTCTTGTCTCCAGTTTGATCGGGACCTATATACTCAAATTCACTTCCCCAACCATCAAGGGGTATTTTATCTCCATCGATAAAACCGGTTGAATGTTTAACCTCTCTACCAACAGAGGGTGCAGATACCAAAGCTTCCAAGCCTTGATCAGTTTCAGGATAAAATCCGTTTTTTATTTTAAATAGTTTTAGTCCGGATTCCAGGTTAGTGATTTGAATTTTAGTCGTATCTATTTTTGCTTCTTCTAATTTTTGCACAATATTAACTCCGACAATCGAAGCAATAGTGCCTATAATGATAACCACTACCAATATTTCAATTAACGTAAAACCTGATGATGAATTCATTTATTTATACCCCCTAAATTAATTAGATATAGTTGATGTAATATCAAAAATTGGCAATAAAATAGCCATAACAATAAACCCTACTATACCACCCATGACTACAATCATAATCGGTTCAAGAAGAGACGTAAGTGCTGAGAGTGTAGTCTCAACCTGCTGATCATAGCTATCTGCTACCTTATCAAGCATTTCCTCTAGTTCGCCTGTCTGTTCTCCTACTGCGATCATCCTGGTCATCATTGGTGGAAATACTCCGCTCTGCTCAAGAGGCCTTGCAAGACTGGTACCCTCTTTTACATTTTCACTCACACTATTGAGAGAATCAATATATACCTGATTGCCCGATACTTCACCCCCTATTCTCAGGGCATCGAGTAGTGGTATGCCACTTGATAGTAAAGTTCCCAAAGTCCTTGTAACCCTTGCTAGTATAACCATCCTGTTTATCTTTCCAAATATCGGGATTTTCAAGGACAGCTTGTCTTTTTGCGCTTTACCTTTATCCGTCTGAACATATCTATATAATATATAAGCAATTCCAATAAAAAATATAAAAATCAGATAATAGTACTGTACTATAAAATTACTTGTGTTGATTAATAAAACAGTCATAAAAGGAAGTGCTTTCTTACTTTCCTCAAAAATTTTAGTAATTCTTGGAATCACAAATGTCATCATAAAAACCAGTACTCCGCTTCCGATAACGAACATGAAAATCGGGTAAACAAACGCGCCTCTTACCTTTGATCTTAGTGCAGCCTGCTTTTCCAAAAAATCAGCAAGCCTAAGAAGTACCACATCAAGATTTCCGCTTGCCTCACCTGCCCTTACAATACTTGTATAAATATCAGAAAAAACGTTTTTATGATCCTTGAGTGAATTAGCAAGAGAGCCGCCTTCACTTACTTTATCTCGTACCTGAGAGAGAACCTGGCTTAAGTTTTTATCCTCGGTTTGTTCCGATAGTGTGGTTAGTGAAGCCTCTAAAGGCAGCCCCGCAGAAATGAGTGTGGAAAACTGCCTTGTTGAAATTGCAAGCTCAGATGTACTCACACCCTTAAAAAGCGATAATCTGTTTCGCTCGCCGCCTTTTTGAACTTCATCAATTGAAGAAGGGAAAAATCCGTCTTTTTTAAGCTTATCAGAAGCAGTCTTTATAGATTCAGCATCTATTGTGCCGTCTACCGTATTTCCCTGATTATTAATAGCTTTATACTTAAATACTGGCATATAAGTTAAGAATGTTAATGGAATATCTAAAAAAAGAAAGTTTAAACTTCGTCCTGTTCGGTAACCCTTAATACTTCGTCTATAGATGTTTGCCCCATCAGTATTTTAGCTATACCGTCTCCCCTGAGTGTTATAAGTCCCCTCTCGACTGATTTTTTCTTAATTGTACTGGAATCTGTGCTTTGTAAAGTAAGATTTCGTATTTCGTCATCCATTTTTAATATCTCAAATATTCCACTTCTACCTGCAAAACCGGTATCCAGACATTGTTCACAGCCGGTTGATCTAAATAATACATCATTAAGTACCGATGCTCTTGGTATACCAATTTTCATAAGCTCTTCATCTGTTGGTGTATATTCTTCCTTGCAGTGGTTGCATAAATGCCTTACTAGCCTCTGAGCTACCACAGCCATTAGAGATGATGATACCAAAAACGGCTCGATACCCATATCAATGAGCCTTGTAATTGCACTTGCCGAATCATTTGTATGCAGGGTGGAAAAAACCAAATGACCGGTAAGAGAAGCATGAATAGCAATATCTGCAGTTTCTCTGTCTCTTATCTCACCCACCAGTATCACATCCGGGTCTTGCCTTAATATCGATCTCAGTCCGTTTGCAAAACTAAGGTTAACTTTGGTGTTTACCTGAATTTGGTTTACTCCCTGAAGTTGATACTCTACAGGATCTTCAATTGTAATAATTTTTTTATCAGGGGAATTTATTCTTACAAGTGAGGCATAAAGAGTGGTTGTCTTACCACTTCCCGTAGGCCCTGTAACAAGAATAATCCCGTGAGGTCTTTTTATAAAATTATTTATATCTGTAAGCTTCTGGCCGGTTACCCCCAGGTCTTCAAGACTAAGGAGCACAGATGAGCGGTCGAGAAGCCTCATTACAACGCTCTCACCCCAGGATGTAGGCACTGTTGAAATTCTTACATCAACATCCCTTCCAGCTACCTTTACTCTAATCCTGCCGTCCTGTGGCTTTCTTCTTTCGGCAATATCGAGCTCTGCCATGATCTTGAGTCTGGATATTACTGAGGACTGTAGTTTTTTGGGTATCTCGGTAATTTTATGAAGCATCCCGTCTTTTCTAAAACGGATCATTACATCTTTTTCAAAACACTCTACGTGAATATCACTAGCCTTCTCTTTTACTGCCTGAAATAAAAGCGAGTTTACAAACCTAATTATAGGAGCTTCATCTTCAGCTTCCAACAGGTCTTTTGGCTCCTGAAAGTCTGCTTCACTAATACCGGTTACATCTCCCTCAATATTCTCTGTAACTTCTCTGTCCCTTTCGTATACTTTATTTATACAATCAAGCACTACATGAGAAGGTGAAAGAAAAGGTTCAACCTCACAGTTAAATAGAGATTTCACCTCGTCAAGAGAGTATAGATCGATAGGGGGTGAAACCGCTACATAAACCTTATTATTATCTTTATTTAGAGGGATAATCCTGTTTTTCTTGGCAAATGCTATGGGTATAAGCTGAGCAAGTTCCGGATCAATTTCTTTTTCAAAAATATTAACTCTGAATGGAAGCTCATAGTACTCTGAAAACGCCTCCATGATCTGTTTGTCATTCAGGACATTAGACCTTATTATGGCTTCTTCTGCACTGTCTTCACTTGCTGTTAATATATCTTTTATTCTTGATCCTAGCTCAGGATTTCTGTCTACCAGTATTTCTTGCAGAGACCTCATTCAATCAATAAACTCCTTCTGTATCAAAACCCCTTTGCTGTAATAGCATATTCCTTTTTTGCCTATCTTCAAGTATTAATTTCATATCTCTTTCATCTTCTATAATTCTTGGGGTTAGAAGGATCATTAAATTGATTTTGCTACTTGATTTTGATTTAAATTTAAATAGGTTTCCAAGTATCGGAAGACTTCCAAGTCCGGGCACTCTGTTTTCCAAATTACTCTCTCTGTCCTGAACCAAGCCGCCAATTACAATGGTCTGACCGTTTTTAACAACTACCGAAGAGCTGGCAGTTCTTGTAGTTGTAGCGATACCAAAATCTTCGGTGTTAAGATCAGTCGGTGCATCTCTTACAGATGATACCTCGGTCTGAAGCTCAAGATGCAAAAAGTCTCCATCACCTATTTGCGGAGTGATTGCAAGCCTTATACCCACAGGTTGTCTGTCGATAGTCTGGACTGTAACCCCACTGTCTCCAACCGTACTACCAGTGGGGAACGGAATCACATCAGCTACCACGATCTCTGCTTCTTCATTATCTGTAGTAACAATGCTTGGAGTAGAAAGAATATTTACATCAGTTACAGATGTAAGTGCCTGAAAAAGTGCGCTAAATGATGGTATTGGCGGAATTGGACCAGAACCATCAGGATCTACTTCCTCTCCAACGACTCCTAAAAACATACCAGACAGACTTCCAACAAGTGATACTGTATTCTCGCTGTCAGCTGCAGCACCTAAAAGACTTGGAACACCAGGAAGGTTAGTACCTCCAAACCCCAGGTTATCATCGTTTATTGTAAAACCGATGCTAAGGTTTGTTCCAAGTGACTTTAGCTGATCAAGGCTGACTTCGAGTATTGCTGCTTCTACAAATACCTGCCTTCTTCGTATATCAAGCTCATCAATTACCCTCTTTATTGCATCAAACTCCCTTCTTGAACCTACGACGATTATTGAATTTGTAGAAATATCGGATGTTATTCTTATGTCTTCTAAACTAAATTCAGCAATAGCTCCGGAAGCAGAAGTTCTTTGTACTCCTCTTCCCTGATCCTGCTGCTGCTGGCTTTCCCTGGTAGCGGCAAACCCTCTGGATGTTCTACTTGATGTATTTGCAGCGCCTGATATTAATGAATTTAGAACATTCACAATCTGTTCCGAATCACCGTTTTTGAGTCTTATCACATATATTCCATGCTCTGGCTCATCAACTTCTACATCAAGCCTTTCAATTGCTGCCTTAATTTTAGGCATATCATCAGGGTAGGCAATAACTATAAGTGAATTTGTTCTTTCATCTGTGATTATTTTAAAGCCAGCAATCTCGGTCTGCCCACCAGCCGCAGCCCTTGCTGCCCTTGCTCTTCTGCTTGTAGACCTTCTTCTATCACCTCTGTCATCATCTGTTGTAGAAATTGGTGAAGCGCTCTGTCCACCAAAAATCTCAGTTAGCATTGCAGCTATATCGGAGGCCTCAGAGTTATAGATTTTTACAAATATAATATCTTTTTCCTTATCAATATTGTTTAGAATATTTATAAGTCTTTCCAGATTTGATTCAGTTTCCACAATTATAAGTGTATTTAGTGGTGCATGAACAACTATATCTCCTTCTCTTGAAACTAGTGGCTTTAAGGTATTAGCAACATCCTGAGCTGAAATATTTTTTAAAGGTATAATTTGCGTTACAAAACTATCAGTAGGATCCGTAACCAATCTTCCTTCTATAACCTCTATATCCTTTTGTTTAATATCCCTTGACTCAGTAATTACGTTAAGTATTCCCTTCTTATAGATGGTAAAACCATGAATACGCAGGATTGCTCCGAATAGACGTATTGCATTTTTCTTATTAAAGCCGCCTTCAGGAGTAACAATTGTAACTTTCTGTGATTTAAGCTTATCATCCAGTATATAGCTTTCACCAGTAATTTCACTTATGGTCCTTACAAAATCCCTTAGATCAATTTCATCAGGGATGTTAACAGTGGCTTCAACCTCAGGAGCTCTTCTAACTACAGGTACTGTCGGTTTTGTTTCCGGAGTATTTTGAGCAAATCTATCATATCTCTGCCCGTCATTATTTGCTGCAAGCATTATCTGATCATCCAAGAGATTTTCATACCTCTTATCTGCTTCAGGAATATTGCTGTTTTCAATTGTAAGAAGCTGTGCCAGGGTTACATCATCACCGTAGTTTTCCTGCTCCCCTTCTCTATACACAAGCTTTTCTGTTTTAGGTTCTTCAGGAGCAACTTGTTCATTAACAACACTACTACTGGTATCTACAGGATTAATCTGAGCAGCCGTGTTTTTTATTTCAGCTTTTGTTGCCTGTGGCTTCTCATCAATCTTATTTTCTTCTTCAACCTCTTCAACTTTAGCAATTACTTCTTTGGAATTCTCTTTAATCTCAGTTTTGGGCTCCAGTTTATTTTGTATTGAAGCTTCATTTTCAACCTTTACAGGTTCATTTATTTCCTCTTTAGCTATAAGCTCTGTCTTTTCATCTTTTTTAATTATCTGACTTTCAGGTTCTTCTTTTTTGACTATTTTAATGTCTTCTATTTTTTCTTCTGTCTTTTCAACTTCTTTTTGCTTAACTTCTTTTACTTCTTGCTTTATTTCTTCTTTCTTCTCTTCAATTATTTCTTTTTTTACAGCTACTTCTTTGGCCGGTTCTGATATTATCTTTTCGCTTTTGGCTTCTTTACTGCTATCAACCATTGCAACCAATGTTGTTTTATGCTCATTTTTGCTATCTATTTCTTTAGGAAACTTTAATATCTGGCCAATCTTGATCTGTTTTGAATCTAGATTATTAATCTCCATAGCCTGTTTTGTAGTAAGTCCATGTTTTTCAGCCACAATTGAAAGGCTATCTCCACTTTGCACTTTGTACCTGAGGTACGGGCTTGGAGGCATTTTAGAAATTTTAAGTTTTTGTCCTATCTTTATATTATTATCTTTTAAACTATTTAACTTCCTTATATCAGCCGATGTAGTGTTATATTTATCAGCCAGCACTGAAACACTGTCTCCGCTTTCAACTGTATAAGTAATAATGTTACTTTGCCCGGTTTGAGTTTTTTCGACTTTAAAAGATTTTTTAGTATTGCTGTCAGATTCGGCAACTTTGATAACTTCTTCTTTTTTGGTCTGGGTTGTGGTTTCAGGTTTTATTATATCTTTTTTTGTTTCTTTTTTAGCCTCAATAACTGGTTTGATATCAGACTGTTTTTCTTCATTTTCTACTTTTTTAATTGTATTTTCTGTCTTGATTGATTCTTTTTTAACCTGAATAACCGGCTTAGTTTCCGGTTTTTTTACTTCTTTTTCTATTTTTGTATCTGGTTTGATAACCTTATCAGTTTTACTGGTTTGAGCTTTTACCAGCACTGGCTTATCGTTGTTTTTAGAATTATCTAGCTTATCTGTCTTATTTGGCAATTTATCTGATTTTGCTGTTTTCTCATTCGATAGATCAGTTTTATTCTCTACTTTTTCAGTTGTTTGCTGTTTTACTTTTGCAGTATTAACACCCAATATTATTTCTTCTTTATTAGAAGCTATCTGAAATGGTCCACCACCTGTAGTTTTGAGTGGTTTAATTTCAGTCTTTTCTACATTTTTTTCTGATTTCTTGTCTATTGTTTCTGTTTTAGCTACTTTAACTTCTTTAGCTGCAATTTCTGGTTTTTCCTGCACATCCGCTTCGATCAAAGGAAGCTTTATTCTTTGGCCTATATTTATCTGTTTTGAACTAAGACCATTTATCTCCATAAGCTCCTTTGTAGTAATTCCGTGACGATCAGCTAAATAAGACAGGCTATCACCACTTTCTATTCGATAGGTTTTATACTTGCTGGCAGGAATATTTGGAATTTTAAGAGTCTGTCCAATATCTATCTGGTTTCTTTCCAGATTGTTTAAAGTTCTTATAGTTTTTGCAGTTGTATTATGTTTTTGCGCAAGTATGGAAATGCTGTCACCGCTCTTTACAACATAGTCAATATAAGCACCTTTATTTATGGATTCTCTATTTTCAGACTTAGTAATCTTAGCTGTTTTTACTTTTTCTCTTTTTGTGCTTTTTACAAGATCATTTTTAAGTGATTTTTCCAGATCGGCATAGTTTTTATTATCTTTAGGACTGTTTATATTGCTTTTTGAGGTTTCTTTAACACTCTTATTCGTTGATGAAGCTGTTTTTATCTTAGTTTGTTCCTCTTTCTTTAATCTTTCCTGTTTATCTAAAAAAGATAGATATTTATCTTCGATTTCTTTTTGATAATCTTTCTTTTTACTACCCTTAACCTGAATAGCAGCAGGTTTTTTATCTATTTTAGAGGCTGTTTTTATGCTTTCTTTAGAATCATAGGCCTTCGAACTCTCAAATTTCCTGTTATAAGGAATTAATAGTTTCTGCCCTACGTTTATCTGATTTCTACCTAATTTATTAACAATTTTTATAGATTTAGTGTCTGTTTTATATTTAGACGCAATTTGAGAAAGGCTGTCACCTTTTTGGATTGTATAGCTTATATATGCGTCTTTACCCTTGGAATTTTTAGTATTAAAAGGAACTTTCAGAACTTCACCCAGAAATACCTGATCCCTTGTTATATTATTTAACTGCTTTATATAGTCTACAGTTGTTTTATAACGATAAGCCAGACCACCCATACTATCGCCTTTTACAACCGTATGAGTTATAATATCCTTATTGTAGTTATAACTTACGGATTTACTGGATTTATTCTCATCAATTGAGTGCTGGGCAAATAAATTGGTAGCTACAAGTGTTGTGAGCAATATTAAGATTGCCACTAATTCTTTATTCATCTTCTCCCTCATGAACTTGCTCCAAAATGTTTAAGAAATTACTTTATGTTTTAATCATAAACTACTTTTAATATTAAGTCTAGTACTTTTTTATATTTATAAAATAAACAAAACTCTACTGGAGTTTCATTAAATGGTGTAAATTATCTGACTGCGTACTCGAAAGTGTGCTTCTTCTTTCGCCTTGTAAGGTTAATGGTAAAGTTGGGCTGACCTTTAAGTTCCTGGAATATTCCAAGAGCATTTGTCACATCTGTTAATTCCACATCATTTATCATATTTAATGTATCACCGTTTCTAAGTCCTATTTTATAAAAGAACGTATTACGCCTCATACCAAAGAGCTTGAGCCCTTCTTCATTTGGTATCACACGCACCTCAGCCATAATTTCGTTAATATCCTCTAATAGTTCATCGAGCAGCTCCTGGTCTACTTCAAACTCATTTTCACCGATTTTCTTTATGCCCTCATCAAGAGCTTCATCTTCATCATCGTCAGGTTTTGATATTTCTGGCCTGGTGTTTCGTGTAGGCTTTCTTGATGTTGATGCAACTGTTACTGTTTTGCATTTTATTGTTTCATAGCCGCTTCTTCGCTCCAATATCACCTTACAGTTTTCGACCTTAGAAATCTTTATTTTTTCAGATTTATATATATCTACCTCATCACCAATAAAATAGCCGTTTGATTTGTTGTTATCCAAATTTTTCAATACTGCCTGGGAATTGTTAATATCTATTATAGTTGCAATTAACTCCATATTGAGCTTTGTTTCCGGAGCGTCTCTGTCACCTGTAAGTCCCGGTGCTAAACTATCTGAAACTGCAATATTCTTTAACCCAAATATATTACTGGCAAGAATGGGCTTATAATATGCTCTGGGTCTTGTGCTATTTGCTGTTGGTGCTCTGCGAGTGGTGCTATTTTTATTAGTGTTATTATTTTTAAGATTGCTTGTAGATAATGATGGTTTTACAAAGTTGTCATGAACTATTAGCACAAAAACGATTGCAATGAGTGCAATTAGTACAAATTCTACAATTTTAATATATTTCTTTATTATTGCCGAAAGCATCTTAAGTAATCCAATTAATAATTAATTTAAAAATAAAGTAATTCACTTAATATGTCAATAGTTATAAAAACTAATTAATAATACTATATATAATAAATTTCTAAAGAAAATTAAAGTCTTTTTTTAAAGAACCCCAATAAACATCTTCTATGATTAGACAATATAAATTAAATAAACTAATATTCATTAAATAAGTTGCTAAAATAGATTGCTAATAATGAAAAAACAATCAGACAGTAAAATTCACATTGAATAAAAAAATCAAAATATACCTGGCCGGTCCTCTTGGCTTTTCTGAAGTGGGTAGGCAGTTTCATAGTAACATTATTATTCCTGCTATAAAGAAACTGGGATTTTCATATTACGACCCATGGAATACTCGTCTAAACAAACAAATAAAAGAAGTATCTTCTTTAGAATATGGCAAAAGAAAAAGAAGTGCATGGTATAAGTTAAATCTAGAACTGGGAAAGTTAAATACCACAGAAATTGAAAGTTCGGATATTATACTTGCCGTACTTGATGGAGTAGATGTGGACAGCGGTACTGCCGCTGAGATTGGGTATGCATTTGCAAAGGGCAAGAAGATATTAGGTTATAGGGGAGATTTCAGATTAAGCGCCGACAATGACGGATCGACCGTAAACCTGCAGGTTGAATACTTCATTCGAGCAAGCGGCGGTACAATTATTACAACAATAAAACAACTAAACACAGAGCTTAAAAAACTGGCTGCTTTATAAATTTTATAAGCTTGTGCTTCAAATTGACTTTCATACCTGTTTTTAGTAAATTAGAGTGTTCAAATTTAATCTGCTAATTTATTTGGGGGGCCCAAAATCGGAGTCTTATCAACTGTATCAGAAAAATTATTAGAAAACGAAGATCAAATCACATTTGAAGAAGCGGTGGCTTTAACCGAGCTTCCAAAGGATGAAGTACCTGACCTTATTTCACTTGCAAGAAAAGTCACACTCAAGTACAAAGGTGACGGAGTATTCTTAAGATCCATTATAAGCGCACAGACCGGCAACTGCCCCGAGGACTGCTCTTTTTGTTCACAGTCCGTACATTTTGATACCGAAGTAGAAGCCCATCCTCTTATGGCAGCAGAAAAGATACTTGGTGCTGCAAGACAGGCTGAAAAGAATGGCGCCATGGATTTTTGCATCGTCATTAGCGCCAAGGGTCCTACTCCCAGAATATTCAAAAAGGTACTGGAAGCCGTTGATCTTCTTGTAAAAGAAACAGAACTTAAAGTTGGCTGCTCCCTTGGCGACCTCACTGAAGAGCAGGCTTATACACTAAGGGATCACGGAGTTTGGAGATATAATCATAATCTGGAAACATGCAGGAGCCACTTTCCTAATATTTGTACAACTCACACTTATGACCATAGAAGAAAAACCGCAGAGCTTGTAAAAGAAACCGGAATGAACCTATGCTGCGGAGGAATCTTGGGGATGGGAGAATCTGTAAGGCAGAGACTTGAGCTTGCGTTTGAGCTAAGAGAGTTAAACCCCACGTGGGTGCCTATTAATTTCCTGAACCCGCGCCCGGGCACACCATTTTCAGAATTTGAAAAGGTAGCACCGTTTGAGGCTGTAAGGACAATATCTATTTATAGACTTATTCTTCCAGACAAAATAATTATGACAGCCGGTGGGAGAGAAGTTACACTTAGAGATTTACAGGCCATGGGACTTGTTGCCGGAGCAAACGCCATGATTCTTGGCAACTATCTTACAACTCCGGGAAGAACACCTGCAGAAGACCTCAAGATGCTCGATGATCTTGAACTTCCAATCAGAAAAGACATAGCTAACTAGTTTTTTATAACATTTCTACCATAGTTCTTAATTTATAGGCTATCCATAATGGGTGAAGATTCAAAAAAAACCGCCGATCTGGACAAAGAATACGTCTGGCATCCTTTTACCCAAATGCAGGAGTATGAACAAAAAGAACCTGTTGTTATAGAAAAAGGAGAAGGCGTTTACCTGTATGATTCTGAGGGTAAAAAGTACATAGACGGAGTGTCCTCACTATGGGTAAACATTCACGGCCACAAGGTACCCGAAATCGATGAGGCCATAAAAAATCAGGTCGATAATATTAGCCACTCAACCCTTCTTGGAATAACTAACCCACCCGCTGCAAAGCTTGCTGAAGAATTAATAAATATATGCCCCGAAGGGCTTAAAAAAGTTTTCTACTCGGGAGACGGCGCAAGCGCTGTAGAGGTTGGGATCAAGATGGCCTTTCAGTACTGGAAGAATAAAGGCAAGCCAGAAAAGACCAAATTTGTTTATCTCGAAAACGGATATCATGGTGACACACTCGGAGCTGTATCTGTTGGTGGAATTGACATGTTTCATTCAGCGTTTAAAGACCTTCTTTTTGAAACATACAAAGCCCCGTCATACTACTGCTACAGATGCCCGCTTAACAAAACTTATCCCTCATGCAATATAGCCTGTGCTGATGAGATTGATAAAATACTAAGTGAACATCATGATGAGATTTGTGCCGTAATCCTCGAGCCATATGTACAGGCTGCGGGCGGCATGATAGTAGCCCCCGAGGGTTATCTTAAAAAGGTTAGAGAATACTGCGATAAACATGATGTGCTTCTAATAGTAGATGAAGTAGCAACCGGCTTTGGAAGAACAGGAAAGATGTTTGCCTGTGAGCATGAAGATGTGACCCCGGATATTCTGGTGCTGGGCAAGGGCATGACAGGAGGCTACCTGCCGCTTTCGGCAACAATAACAAACCAAAAAGTCTACGATGCATTCCTTGGAGAATACGAAGAATACAAGACATTCTTTCATGGCCACAGCTACGCCGGAAATCCAATCTCGTGTGCTGCTTCAATTGCCAACATTGAAGTATTTGAAAAGAACAATACTCTTGTCGAACTGCAGGAGAAAATTGAATATTTTGAAAATGAGCTAAAAGAATTCACGGGGCTTTCCCATGTTGGCAATGTAAGAAATAAAGGGCTTATGGCAGGCATTGAGCTTGTTGAAGACAAAAAAACCAAAAAGCCCTATGAGGCCAAAGAAAAAATGGGCTGGCAGGTTTGTGACAGGGCTATGGACGATGAAGTGCTTCTTCGCCCGCTTGGGAATGTAGTTGTTCTAATGCCGCCGCTT
>JBFFSH010000071.1:0-13369 GCA_041572575.1 Thermodesulfobacteriota bacterium | reverse complement strand
TCTTATTATCTGCTCTGGTGTGTAACGCTTTCTGGGCATTTCCCTTGCCTCCTATTCATAGGGTTTATTACCTAAAATTCTAACTTATAATCTGGTACTATTATATGGGGCAAGGTCACCAAAGTAACTCCCAAGCCCTTTAAGTTTGTAAAAGACCTTTGTGAAGCCCATCATATACATAAAAGAGACCTAAGACGGTATTACCTGAAATGGATCGAGGGTGGAAAGAAAGAAGAGTCTTTGCTTCCACATAAAAGAGGTCCGAGACCGGGGAGCTTGGAATTAAGCATATATACACAAGAATAGGAAGACAACAGACAAACGGGAAGATAGAATCATTTTTCAAGATAATGAAAAAAGAGTTTTTCGGTCCAAACAAGTTTGAATCAATAGAGGATTTAATATTAAATCTGGGTAATTATTTATTTGAATTTAATCATCTTAGAAGACATGGAGGTTTGAACTATGATACTCCTTTTGATAAACTACGAAAAGTTGCCGAATTACTGAGCTAGTACAATGCTTTCCTTTTTCTTCCCCCTTTTTATAAAAGATTGAACGGTGGAAGTCATCAAAATTTTTTAAAGATTGCTTCGATTTGTTCTTCAACAAAACGGTTCTCTTCAATCATCTTAACTCTTAAATCTTCTTTATCTTCTCCCTGTAATACGAATATGTCCCCTTCAGGATGAGAGCTTTCCGTATCAATTACTCCCATGTGATCTTTAGGATATATATATTGTAATCTGTAACCATAATCATCATGGCGTGTGATAGTAATATCTAAACCCAAAACCTTACCTCTAAATATCGTTTTCCAGTCACTATTCATGGGTATTAAATATACATAATTCTATGAAATTGTATAATGATTGCCTGTTCTGATCTTGCCGCGGTCGTATACGCCGCTTACTGTATTAAGGAAAAGCCAGGATAAAAAGGGAAGCATCCACTTTACGTTCCTTTTACTTTTACTAATTAAAATCTGTTGTTAAGCATGGGCTACCCGCCTCATTACCTCGGGTAGCCAACCGGCACTAGGTACAGCGGGCTTGCATTCTTTTGCAGTTTGAGCACATCGGCAACAGGCTTGTCATAAAATGCACCAATGGGCACGCCCCCCAAGCCCAGTGCTGTGGCTTGCAACAACAAATTCTGACAGGCATGCCCGGTTTCGATATCGACATAACGGCTTGCCCGATCGCCGTATTTTACAGCAGTTCGTTCGTACACCGCCACAAAAGCAAAAACAGCAGGAGCCGTACCAATGGCCTCCTGCCCCAACGCCGCGTTCTGCAACTGAGTGCGTCTGTCGCCTTCTATTACTCGTTTCAGTTCATGCCGGTGCGGATTATAGTGATAAATTCCTTCGGGCAAAACAACATAGATTTCCAGAGGATACAAAGCCCCGGCGGAGGGGGCAGTGCGCAGCCCCAAGCTTTTTTCCGTGATTCCTTGTGCGGCCCATAGCAGCTGGCCAATTTGCCTGATTGACAAGCGTTTTGAGCTAAACTCCCTGACTGTGCGGCGTTTGGCGAGGTTTTCTACCAGTGAAGTCCCGCCTTTGATGCTGGGTTGGGGTAAACGAATGACTTCACCAGAGTCTATAGATTGCATGATAAGCAGCGTTGTGATCAGCCCTATGATGTCCATTTATACTATCTCCGTAGTTTAACAATTTGAACAGACAGTACAACTGTAAGAACTAATTTTACAGTAATTATTATTGTAGTACAGATGAAGTGATATACATGATAAATAGTGACAAGTGTAGGAAAGAAAACAGGTAAAATATTAATGAGAAACCCACTCGGAATACCAATGAGAAGGTAAAAGAGCATCAATAAATAGTTCTGGTACTATATATAGTCACTATATATATGAAGGTTCATTCTAAAGTTGAGGGAATTATAACTATCGAGGGTGAAGTTATCCGGGCATCAATACTTTCCGACAAACTTTCAATTATGAGGGTTAACTTTAATTATCCTAGTGAACAACTGTGTCGGATTTATGAAGCTAAAAATTTATCCTAGGAAATTATATTGCAAAGAGATATAAAAGGTGAAATATGAAACAGATAGCATCTAATTTTTCACTTGTATTCTACTGTCCAATATCAGGCCCTGATATTGGACAGTATTTTTAATTGTATGTACCAAAGCTCTGTTAAGACAGGTATTAAACAATATATTTTCTGCCACGTCTGTTTCTATACTTGTATTTTCTCTGATACTCACGCCTTTGCTTTGTAATTTCGTATAAAACAATTCCTGATGTTGTGCCCAGATTAAGACTTTCGATCATTCCCAGCATTGGTATGCTTACGCACAATTCGCAGTGTTTTACGGCTTGATCGCTAATTCCTCTCGACTCATTTCCAAACCAAACAGCCAGTTTGGCATGTTGTGTATAATCACATTCATGTAAAATAACGTTTTTCTGTCCCTTTATATGTGGCGAGGTGACAATAGATACATACCGGTTTTTTTCTAAATACTCGATGCACGATCCAGTACTATTAAACCTCTTTACAAAACTCCATTTAACTGCTGAAGCCGACGTTGCAGAAAGTGATTTTCTTTCCCTCATATCCTGCCAATCATCCGGCAAGGTTTTTCTAGGGTCCACAATATAAGCCTTCTCAACACCCAGTGCGTTTACATTTCTTATCACAGTTCCGATATTTTTTATGTCGTGCGGATCTTCTATAACGGCTATCAGGTTCTTGCATCGATATGCCTTAATTTTATCAGCACGTTGCCTTTTGTTACTTTTTGATATCGGTTCAACCACTAGTTGCTCTCCGTAAGTGCCTTAGGTTTAATATATATTTTTTCTGAGATTTAATATTATCAAAATAACAAATCTCTATTTCTACTAGAATTAAAATATATCATCTGTACCTACCCATTGTCACCCCAAACATTTTCAGCTAAGCTAAAAAATAATTGATTTTTTTGGGCTGTTAGCTCAGCTAGGTAGAGCAAGTGACTCTTAATCACTGGGTCGAGGGTTCGATTCCCCCACAGCCCAAAAATTTATACATTATTCAGATCATTTAATTTTAGAAGTACTAAGTACCCGTTTCTATGAAATTATTCTCAGCCATACAATATTATCTTTCATCTATCCCAACCCTGCTTTTCGGGGTTAATTTCTACTCTATTCCACTAATGTTTTTAGACGGAAAGATGCTTTTGAAAACCAGAGCCGGCATAAATTTTTATGTAAAGGCACTTATAGAAATCTGGACAATAAAAGAAGTGGTGCTCGACAAACAGTATGAAGATCACAGGAGATTAAAAGAGGGAGATATAGTAATAGACATTGGTGCAGCTATAGGTGAGTTCAGTATCTATGCAGCAAAAACAGCAAAGACAGTATATGGTTTTGAGATAGTGGATGAGAGTATTGAGAGAATGCGTGGCAATATGGAAATAAATAATTGTACAAATATAAATCTCATTCAAAAAAGGGTGGATTCACTAAATGACATCTTTTCTGAACACAATATAGAGCACTGTGATTTTTTAAAAGTGGACTGTGAGGGGTGTGAATATGCAATATTTAAAGATGTATCTGATGAGGTACTGGATAAAATTGATTATATGGCGTTTGAGGTTCACTTTTTTAATGATGATATGATAAAGGCATATAAAGAGCTTACCGCAAGGCTTTCTCAAAAGTTTAGTCTCATAGAAACTCCAAGCCCCGTGCATTCAAATATTGCATTTCTCTATGCTATCAGGAAAAATACTTAATTGCCTTTAGCGAGAGTGGCGGAACTGGCAGACGCGCTGGATTTAGGATCCAGTACCGCGAGGTGTGGGGGTTCGACTCCCCCCTCTCGCATTAATCTTCTAAACAGGGGTTACAGATAAAATGAACGTAGATATTGAAAGAGTAAGCAGTACAGAAAGAAAACTAGCGATTTCTATTCCTGCAAAGCAGGTAGACGATCAGTTTGATGAAATCATTACAGAATTTAAAAGTACAGCCAGTATAAAAGGGTTTAGGAAAGGTAAGACTCCTGTTCATCTAATAATGTCGATGTTTGGAAAACAGATAACGGCAGAAGTAACTACCAAGGTTGTAAACGATACTTTCTATAAAATACTTGAAGAAAATAAACTTATTCCAGTAAATAAACCCCGCCTTGAGCCTGACGAGCTTAAAAAAGGCTCTGATTTTAATTACACGGCAGAGTTTGAGATAGTTCCTGATTTTGATGTAAGTGAATATGAGGGAATGGAGTTAACAAAAGAAAAGGAAAAACTGAAAAAGGAAGACACTCAAAAAGCTCTCGACAGGCTTAGAGAAAATGCGGCTGAAGCCGTACCGTTAAAAAGGGCAAGAAAATCCAAAAAAGGTGATTATGTGTTCATTGATCAGCAAGGATTTGTAGATGGAGAATCTCTGCCCGACCTTAAAAAAGAAAACCTGCAGCTTTTGGTTGGTGAAGAGAAGCTGATTGAAGATTTTGAAAAACACCTGATTGGGATGAAAGTAGGCGAAGAAAAGGAGTTTTCTATTTCCTATGATAAGGATTTTGCGATAAAAGAAGCTGCCGGAAAGGAAGTTAACTTTAAAGTAAAAATGAATGATATCAAAGAAAGGGTGCTTCCCAATCTCGATGATGAATTTGCAAAGCAGTATGATTTAGAAAATATCAAAGAACTCGAGAGCAGGATAAATGAAGACCTCGAAAAACAGCTTGAGGATCAGGCCGATGGAAAAATGAGACAGGAAATAATGAAGAAACTAATAGCTAAATACTCTTTTGATATTCCACAGAGCCTTCTTGATCAGGAAAAGACACATCTGTTTAACCGGTTTGCTAATGACTATCAGAGCAGAGGTTTGGAAGTGCCTGAAATAACTGAGGATGTTGCCGCCAATATAGACAAGCGTGCCGAAACTAATGTCAGGGCTTCTGTAATACTTGGAAAGATTGCAGGTAAAGAAGAAATCTATGCAACAGAAAAAGAGATTGATGCTGCACTATACGAAATGGCCGCTATGTACAGGATACCTTTTGATCAGTTTAAACAGACATATGAGAAAAATAATATGCTTGATGGCCTTGAATCAAGACTCACAGAACAGAAGGTTTTAGACTTTATTATCGAAAAGGCCAAAATCACTGAGAAAAAAGCTGCAAAAAGCAACAAAAAATCCCAAGAAAATGAAATTGACATAGATTCATAGAATTAGTATACTTGAGTCTATTCATGTCTAATTTTGTCCCCATAGTTATAGAGCAGACCAGCCGCGGTGAGAGGGCATATGATATCTTTTCCAGACTTCTAAAGGACAGGATTGTATTCATAGGTTCTCCCATATCGGATGCTATGGCAGATACTGTGATAGCACAGCTTTTATTCCTGGAATCAGAAAACCCTGATAAAGATATTTACGTATATATAAATTCCCCGGGCGGGCATGTGACCTCGGGGCTTGGGATTTACGATACCATGCAGTACATAAAGCCCGATGTTGTAACAATGTGTATGGGGCAGGCTGCTAGCATGGCAGCAGTACTTTTGGCAGCGGGAGCCAAGGGAAAGAGATTTACTTTACCGCATTCACGGGTTATGCTACATCAGGTGCTTGGTGGATTTGAAGGTCAGGCAACCGACGTAGACATTCATGCAAGGGAAATATTAAGGGTAAAACAGGAACTAAATGAAATTTTGGCAAAACATACCGGCAAAAGTATAGATATAATAGAAAAAGATACGGAGAGAGATTTTTTCCTAACTTCAAAAGATGCCTTAGATTATGGCGTAGTTGATGCTATAATAACAAGAAGGGAGGAAGCACAAAAGTGACAACTAAACGAGACGGAAAAGACGGAAAGCTATATTGCTCCTTTTGTGGAAAGGGGCAAAGAGAGGTACGTAAGCTCATTGCAGGACCCACTGTATACATATGCAATGAATGTATTGAGCTTTGTAATGAGATAATTGCCGATGAAGAGGCTAAGGAAGGTTATCTAAAACAGCAGTATTCCAATCTTCCAATACCATCACAGATCAAAGAATTCTTGGATGAATATGTAATTGGACAGGAAAGGGCAAAGAAAATACTTTCTGTAGCCGTATACAATCACTACAAAAGGGTTGAACTCACTGGGCAGTTAGGAAACAAGAAAAACAGCGATGTAGAGCTTCAAAAAAGTAATATTCTCATGATTGGCCCTACAGGGTGTGGTAAAACCCTGCTTGCTCAAACTCTTGCAAAGATTCTCGACGTTCCCTTTACAATAGTGGATGCCACATGTTACACAGAAGCTGGATATGTTGGTGAAGATGTAGAAAATATGATAGTAAGCCTTCTACAGGCTGCTGACTATGATGTTGAACGCGCATCGAAGGGAATAATTTACATTGATGAAATTGATAAACTTGCAAGAAAATCGGGTGACAGCCCCTCTATCACAAGAGACGTTTCTGGTGAAGGGGTACAGCAGGCACTTCTTAAAATTATTGAAGGTACCAAGGCAAATGTTCCACCAAAGGGCGGACGTAAGCATCCACAGCAGGAATTCATACAGATTGATACAACTAATATACTTTTTATATGCGGCGGTGCTTTTTGCGGTCTGGAAGATATTATAGGTACCAGAATAGGTGAGAAATCAATTGGATTTGAATCTGTAATAACAAATATAAAAGAAAAGAACCTAAGTGAATTATTAGGGGAATTTCAGCCTGAGGATCTTATCAAGTTTGGCCTCATTCCTGAATTTATAGGTCGTATTCCTGTAACAGCCACGCTAGATGAGCTCGATGAATCAGTACTTATGGAAATTCTTACAAAACCAAAGAATGCTGTTATTAAACAGTTCCAAAGACTCATGGAGCTTGAAAATGTAGAGCTTGAGTTTACCGAAGGTGCTATTGAAGAAATAGCACATGAAGGGATCATCAGAAAAACAGGTGCAAGGGGACTAAGGGCGATAATTGAATCAATTATGCTCGATGTTTCTTATGAAGTACCCACGCTCAATAATCTCAAACGATGCGTTATAACAAAAGAGGTTGTGCAGGGTAAAGGCAATCCTCTGTTCTTCTATGAGGAAGAAAGAAAGATGGGCTCGGGGTGATTTTTAAGGAGCTTTTATGACCGATCTATTAAAACCTGAGGATGATAAAGATGAAAGTTTTCAAACGCTTCCTCTTCTTCCCCTTCGTGATGTAGTAATATTTCCTTACATGGTAGCGCCGCTATTCGTGGGACGCGAAAAATCCATTCGTGCTCTCGAAGAGGCAATGAAAAATGATAAGCAAATAGTTTTAGCTGCTCAAAAGGATGCCAAGACCAATGATCCCAAAAAAGAAGATATATACGATATTGGAACTATAGGCTCTATAGTTCAGATGCTGAGGCTTCCCGACGGTACTGTTAAAGTGTTGGTAGAGGGTAAGTCGAGGACAAGAATCAGAGGATATGTTCCGGGATCAAGTTTTTTCCTTGTAGAAGTACAGGATGTATCCACTGGCAAAAATCCTGGCGCAGAAACTGAGGCTTTGATCCGAACACTTATTAATTCATTTGAAAACTATGTGAAGCTTAATAAGAAAATCCCCTCAGAGGTGCTTGTCACTGTATCTTCAATGACAGATCCTGAGAGGCTTTCCGATACCATTGCATCTCATCTTTCTTTTAAACTTGAAGATAAGCAGGAAATACTAGAAATCTTTGATCCTGTTGAAAGACTTGAAAAGCTTTATGAAAAAATTCAATCGGAAGCCGAAATTTTACAGGTAGAAAAAAAGATAAGATCGAGAGTTAAAAAACAGATGGAAAAGGCTCAGAAGGACTATTATTTATCTGAGCAGATGAAAGCCATACAAAAGGAGCTTGGCGATAAGGACGATCTTAAGTCTGAAATAAATGAGTTTGAAGAGAAGCTTAAAGCTAAAAATATTCCAGAAGATGTAGAAGAAAAGATAAAAAAAGAGATTAAAAAGCTAAAAATGATGTCTCCTATGTCTGCTGAGGCCACGGTGGTTAGAAACTACGTGGATTGGCTGCTATCGGTTCCGTGGGAAGAAGATGTTACAGAGGACAGGCTGGATATTGATGAAGCTACAAAGATACTTGATGAAGATCATTATGGCCTTGAAAAGCCAAAAGAGAGAATAATAGAATATCTTGCCGTAAGAAAACTCACGGACAAACTAAAAGGGCCCATACTATGTTTCGTCGGTCCCCCGGGGGTAGGTAAGACTTCACTTGCAAAATCTATAGCAAGGTCTATGGGGAGGAAATTCATCAGAGTATCTCTTGGCGGGGTGAGAGATGAGGCTGAGATAAGAGGTCATAGGAGAACATATATAGGCGCTCTTCCCGGAAAAATTATTCAGGGCATGAGAAAAGCAGGTACAAAAAACCCGGTGTTTTTACTCGATGAAATAGACAAACTTGGGATGGATTTCAGGGGTGATCCGGCATCGGCGTTACTTGAAGGGCTTGATCCCGAGCAAAATAAATCTTTTAATGATCATTACCTGGAGGTCGATTATGACCTGTCAAATGTGCTGTTTATTACAACTGCAAATATACTACATACTATTCCCTGGGCACTACAGGACAGGATGGAAATAATACATATCCCGGGATATACAGAGTTAGAGAAACTTCAGATTGCAAAAAAATTCCTAGTTCCCAAACAGCGTGAAGATCACGGACTAAAACCTGAAAACTTAACTATTTCTGACAGTGGAATATTGTCACTCATTAGAAGGTATACCAGAGAAGCAGGAGTTAGGACGCTCGAGAGGGAAATATCAACTTTGTGCAGAAAGGCTGCAAAGAAGGTCGTGCAGAAGGGACTTGATCATGCCGTAAAAGTTGGTGAAAAGAATATTCAGACCATACTAGGGATACCAAAATACAAGTTTGGAGAAATAGAAGAAAATAATCAGATAGGTATTTGTACGGGCCTTGCCTGGACGGAGGTAGGAGGAGAAATTCTTACCGTGGAAGTATCAATGGTTCCAGGTAAAGGCAATTTTACTATCACGGGGAAGCTTGGAGAAGTTATGCAGGAATCCGCTCAGGCGGCTATGAGCTATGTGCGCTCAAAAGCTGAGCAGCTTGGTCTTGAGCGTTATTTCTATCAGAAGATTGATATACATATCCATATACCTGAAGGCGCTACGCCAAAGGACGGACCATCGGCAGGTATAGCACTTGTAACAGCAATTGTTTCAGCGCTAATTAAAAAACCGATTGATAATGAAGTAGCAATGACTGGAGAAATAACACTTAGGGGAAGGGTGCTTCCCATAGGAGGGCTAAAAGAAAAGATACTTGCGGCTCACAGGGCAAGGGTGAAAAAGGTAATCATTCCAAAAGAAAATGAAAAAGATCTTAAGGACATACCTAAAAACACACTCAAGGATATTGAAGTAGTATTAGTGGATAATATTGATGAAGTTATTAAACAAGCCATAGTGTCTGATCTGCCTGTATTTAATGATATTTTGATCACGCCACATCCAGCCGCCTTTCCCGTTGAGCCGGAATTTGGCTCTAATGTGAATCTTTCATAGATTTGCCGGATATTTTGTTAAAATTACACTAGACAAATAAGCTTATTTCAGTTATAAACTACACTCGTTTTTTCAGCTTGTATTTGAGAGGGCGGTTAGTTCAGCGGGAGAACACCTGCCTTACAAGCAGGGGGTCACAGGTTCAAATCCTGTACCGCCCACCACTAAAGACAATTAATGCGGGGCCGTAGTTCAGACCGGTTAGAACGCTGGCCTGTCAAGCCAGAGGTCGCGGGTTCAATTCCCGTCGGCCCCGCCATTATTCTCCTAATAATATCAATAAGTTGCAGCGTTCTTGCGTAACCATATTTTAATCATATATCTGCCTTGGTGTCCAAATAGGTGTCTATAATCTTAATTTCTTTCAATAAATCCGTAATAATTCCTATCATTTTCAGTACATATAAAAACCTACAGCCATGTATCTGAGGAGCATAAGTACAGGGAGGTGGAGAAGATAAGGTTTTAAGATCGGTGTCACTACTATTTTAAGCACTACAATATTGCACTTAAATTAACAGTTGAGTTAAAAAAAGCTTGATATTTATATGTTAATGCAGTTTAATGTTATATAATAAATTTTTGCTTGATTTGATTTGCTGGATGTGATATTCAAGTATCAACTTAATAAATCATTTGGAGGGTAAAGGATATTATGTATAGAACATTATTAGTTATAGGCATTATTTGTTCCTTGTTTTTTATAACGACTCCGGAATCTAAAGCAGGAACAGGTGCAATTCCTGCAGGAGCATGCTGCTTGGAAGATGATTCATGTATAGATGTAAACGGTCTTGAATGTGCAGAGTCTTCTGGATTTTTTGTAGAAGGAGTGGAATGTAGTGAAATATCATGTCCCTTTGTGCCTCCAACTGATGAACCTTCAGGTCCAACTGTTATAGTTCCAACTATGGGACAATGGGGAATGATACTGGCAACAATAATTTTGGGGTTGTTTGCCGTGTTAAGACTTAGAAAAAGAACAGAATAATAAAATTAAAATAATCACTGAACCCACAATCAGAGCTTAACCCCTTTGGTTGTGGGGTTTTTATAGAAACGGTTTTAACTATCTCTATAAATTAAGTAAAAGCAATATCAAACTGCTGTAATCTCTTTATCTGAAATATCTTTAAGACCGCTATGTTCTTGAAAATTTCTTAATTCAAGGTTCTTCCCTAACTTGCCAACCGCAGCCTTCTTTGCTTTCTCATGTGTATGAGAATACCTTACAAGCATCCTGATTGTTTTATGCCCGGATAAGTTCATAACTGTTATATAATCTTCCTTTTCATTTACTATAAGATTAGAAATAAAAGAATGTCTTAGTGAGTGAAAAGTGCAGTGCTCGATGCCCGAATTTTTGAGAGTGTTAGACCATACAGTTTTCCAAGCTGTATTACTTGTGTAGTGCTTTCCTAGTTTGGTTGTAAATACATATTCGTTTTCTGATTCTTTCTTTAATTCAACAAGTGTATATAAAAGAATATCGTTTATTGGTATTGTCCGGTATTCATTATTTTTGGATTCATTAACGTGTATATATTTATCAGTGAAGTCTATATCTTCCCATCTGAGTTTAACAATCTCACCACGCCTCATTCCTGTTAAATACCCACAGAGCAGTATGGATTTGAAATGTTCCGGGGATGCTTGATAAAGTTTAGTAAATTCCCAATCTTTTAGTACCCTAGGCTTTGATTTTGGTACTTTTAAGAGCTTTACCCCATTAATGGGATTGGAACTTATTACCCCATTCTCAACGGCTAATTTAAAAGTACTCTTTATAAAAGATAATTCCTTATTTATAGTTTCCGCTTTCTTATCTTGAGACTTTCTAAATGATTTATATTTCTCAATAGACCATGTAGTAACATTGGATGAGTTCTTACCCTTAAAGAATTCTAATAAGGGCTTAGATGCGCTTATATCACGCTCATAGGCTATATGGTTGTCCTTAGCCCATTCTAAATATTGATTAATTATTTTTTCAATTGATACTGGTTTTTTTGTTTGTGCGATATCGAACTTACCCTGTGCCATTTCTGCTTTTCTTATTGAGAGAGCGTCCAAAGCGTCTTGCCTATTTATCTGAGCAGGGTCAACACCCTTAATGGTTACAACTTCTCTTTTTCTATGTCCACTTGGCATATAGTAATCTATATACCAGCGGTCTTTCTTTTTATATACTCCCATTAATACTTACCCCCTTTGTTGATTGTTTCAGGATTTTGAGGTTCTTGAATATCATATCCCTCCTTAATCATTACTTTGTGTAGCCAGCCCCTGAATAGTTCGGAAGCTGTGAGAAAATTCTTTTCTGCATAACTATTTAAAAATTCATGTTCTGTATCATTTAGCCATGCTCTAAACATCTTTGATCTTAATCTTTTCTGTCTCATGTAGTAATAATATAGCTACATGACTTCATAAGTCAAATATTTAATGATAATTCAATTTTATAGAACTATTTGTTGTTTAATAGGGGTTATTAAATGGAATTATTGGTATTGATGGATCGGATTGAGATGTAGTATCATTGGATAACCAATCAGAATATTTAACATTTGGAGGTACAGTAATTACTTCTGCTAGGCCTTGATCTAGTAATAATTTATTTATCATCTTGCCGTTAGGAAGATACACATATGCAAGAATTCTTTGATATTTATCTTCAAATTGAATATCAAATTATAAAATTACATAATTATACATACCAAGTAAATGAGCTGAGTAAGTTAGGGCATCTAGACCATTATCAAACTTATCTAATTCAGGTGTACCTATACCTATAAGTCTTATAGTCTTTTCTGCCCCAGATGCCATAATACAATTGAATGTATATTCGTCTATAATTGTATTTGGTCTACAAGTAGTAAAATTTGTTATGTCTATTATTTTTTTTTCCAGTTTCCAACAATTATAATCTCTGCTTGGACTTGGCGGAGATGTTGTTACACATTTTTTAAGCCTTATTTCAAGTGTTTTAGTATGTGAAGTAATATTAGAAATATTGTCTAGTGGATCTTCTGAGGTTATGTAATGGGCTTTCTCGTATTCTTCTTCAAGTTTTTTTCTGAATTTACCACATTTAATTTCTCTGCTTGTTGGTACTGCACTTTTAAGACAATTTTCTAGTACCTTTTCATAATGTTTAATTCGTTGTTGATTTGATCCAACTTTGTTATAAGTATCCTGTTTCTCAGATTGATTTAATCTTTCTACTAAGTGATATTTATCAGTAAGAGAGTTGTCCTCGGATAGGTTTTCCTGATCATTATTATTCTGATATGAATTTATATTATTCTCTATTACAAGATCATCTGTTTTAGTTTCTTGTTTGAGTATTGTTTTGTATCTTTGATCATTATCATCTTTTTCATTCGCTTCATATTCTAATTCTGTATTTATTTCAACATCTTTATTCTTTTGTTTTGGGATTTCTGTTTTATTGATACACCCTTCAACTGTATTAGGATTGGTTGTATAAACTATTTCACCTTCTTTTGATACACACTTATGAATTTCACTTGATACTGAGCTAGGAGCAATTAGAGTCGATAATAAGATATAAATGATTAAAACAAATGTAATGTTTTCCCTAAGCATAGACAATTAACATTATACTATATCATCAATTGCTTTAATATAATTCTCTTGACTGACCTTGCCCCATATAATAGTACCAGATTATAAGTTAGAATTTTAGGTAATTGACCCTCACCCAAAAGCTGTACCGGGATAATTAGAGATTTCCGGCTTTTTTATGTGTTGTTTAACATACTCCTCCGGCGTCATATTAT
>JBFFSH010000070.1:0-13412 GCA_041572575.1 Thermodesulfobacteriota bacterium | reverse complement strand
GTTTTCAGGCAAATGTCCGTGAAACTCATTCCAGTCATTTATCCTTTTTTTGGGCGACCTGTCTTTGCCAAGCTCCCTTTTGTGCTCCATAAATCCCGAGGGATTACCCATACAACAAAACCTCCAAAATCATCTTGATATCAAATTAATTCCCGCTTACTCTGGCAAGGTCTCTCTTGTTTTCCTCAAATGCGGCCATAAGCGCATCCTCTCCTCCCAGACCCTTCTGCTCAGCAGCTTTAATGTGAGCTATCATACGCTTATAATCATTCGGCACGACTTTTTTAAATTTCTTAATACTTTCAGACCATGTATTCAATATTTCCTTTGCAACTGCACTACCCGTGTGCTCCAGGTGTTGTTCTATTCTGTCTTTAAGAGTGTTCTGATCGTTGTCATTTATTGCTTCAAGCGACACCATCTCGGTATTTAGCTTTGTTTCAAAGTCCTTATCTTTATCAAATATATACGCAATTCCACCAGACATACCGGCTGCAAAGTTCCTTCCGGCAGATCCAAGAATCACCACGCTTCCGCCTGTCATGTATTCGCATCCATGATCACCAACAGACTCTACCACTGCATGTACCCCGCTGTTTCTTACGCAAAACCTCTCCCCTGCCATGCCTCTAATATAAGCCTCTCCCGCAGTGGCTCCATAAAATGCGACGTTTCCAATAATAATGTTTTCTTCGGCCTTAAATGTGGATTTCTTTGGCGGATAAACGATAATTTTGCCGCCTGAAAGACCTTTACCTATATAGTCATTTGAATCGCCTTCGAGAATTAATGTCATACTCTTTGGCACAAACGCACCAAAGCTCTGCCCGGCTGAGCCGTTAAAATGCAGCTTGAGAGTGTTTTCCGGCAGGCCGTCCAGGCCATATCTTCTTGTAAGCTCACTTCCTATGATTGTGCCTACTGTTCTGTTAATATTTTTTATTGGAACAATGGCTTCTACAGGCTCACCTTTTTCTATTGTGGGTTTACATATGTCCATAAGAACCGTTTCATCCAAAGAGTCCTGAATACCATGATCCTGTTCCATCTGCTTGTATGTTCCAAAATCCTGGGGAACATCAGGTTTAGTGAATACCTTTGACAGATCGAGTCCCTTGGCTTTCCAGTGATCAAGAGCCTTTGTCATCTCAAGCCTATCTGTTCTACCTACCATCTCGTTTATGGTTCTAAACCCAAGCTTTGCCATGTATTCTCTCATTTCAGCAGCGATAAATTTCATATAGTTAACCACATGGCCGGGGTCGCCTGTATATTTTTTTCTAAGTTCAGGATTCTGAGTTGCTACTCCCACGGGGCAGGTATCCAGATGACAGACTCTCATCATAATACAGCCAAGAACTATTAGTGGGGCAGTAGAGAGTCCAAATTCCTCTGCTCCAAGAAGAGCAGCTATCGCAATATCCCTTCCTGTTTTCATCTGTCCGTCTGTTTCGAGCGTGACCCTGCTTCTAAGATTATTAAGAAGAAGTGTCTGATGAGTTTCGGCAATGCCAAGCTCCCAGGGAAGCCCCGCGTGCTGGATACTGCTCAGAGGTGATGCGCCTGTACCACCAGATGTACCGCTTATAAGGATCACATCAGCATGGCCCTTGGCCACACCTGCAGCAATGGTTCCAACACCTACTTCTGATACAAGTTTTACATTAATCCTGGCGTATTTATTTGAGTTTTTAAGATCGTAGATAAGTTCTGCCAAATCTTCGATTGAATATATGTCGTGATGAGGTGGAGGTGAGATTAACCCTACACCAGGGGTTGATAGTCTTACCTTGGCAATCCATGGGTAAACTTTTCTTCCGGGAAGCTGCCCGCCTTCGCCTGGTTTTGCTCCCTGGGCAATCTTTATCTGTATCTCGTCTGAATTTACGAGGTATTCACTTGTTACTCCAAACCTACCCGATGCCACCTGCTTGATTGCGCTTCTTCTAAGGTCACCATTGTCGTCGGGGGTAAACCTGTCTGTATCCTCTCCGCCCTCGCCTGTGTTGCTCTTTGCTCCAATACGATTCATGGCTATCGCAAGCCCTTCGTGAGCTTCTTTGCTGATAGCACCGTATGACATGGCGCCTGTTTTAAACCTCTTGCATATCTCTTCGACTGACTCAACTTCGTCGATTGGAACGGGGTCGTTATCGGTTCTAAAATCTAATAATCCTCTAAGCGTAAAATGTTCCTTTTCTTCATTATTGGATAGTTCAGCAAACTCTTTATAAAGTTCATAGCTGTTACTTCTTGTGGCATGCTGTAGTTTGTGAACTGTTCTGGGGTTCCACATATGACGCTCGCCATCGTGCCTCCACTGATAGATGCCACCTTCATCAAGTGTATCTTCTTTTATTTCTCTATCCGGATAAGCATTTGAGTGTCTCTTTACAGCTTCCTCAGCAATCACATCAATGTCTGCCCCGTTTATACGTGATGGAGTCCATGTGAAATATTTATCTATAAAGTCCTGGTCAAGCCCAAGGGCCTCAAATATCTGGGCGCCGTGATAGCTCTGTACCGTAGAAATGCCCATCTTGGACATTATCTTAATAACACCTTTTACAAGACTCTTGTTGTAATTAGCCTCGGCTTTATCAAAATCTATATTTTCGAGATAAAGGTTTTGCTTTATCATGCCGTTTAGTGTTTCGTATGCCATATATGGATTAATAGCATTTGCGCCGTATCCGATCAGCAGACCAAAATGATGTACTTCCCTTGGCTCACCTGATTCGAGTACAATGGAAACTTTCATCCTGTTTCCGTTTTTGATTAAATGGTGGTTAAGACCAGCAACTGCTAAAAGTGCAGGGATAGGGCATTTCTTTTTATTAAATCCCCTGTCGGACAATATCACAATGTTAATGCCGTTCGATATAGCTTTGTCTACATCTTTAAACACCTTATCAAGCGCCTTACCCAAGCCCTTTCCGCCTTTTTTAGGATCAAACAGTATTGGAAAAGTCTGAGACTTGAAATGTTCACTGTCTATGTACTTTATCTTATTTAGCGCTTTGTTTGTCAAAAAGGGATCATCAAGCTCAATTCTTCTACAGCTTTCAGGCTCAGGATTTATAAGGTCTTTTTCTGCGCCAAGATGTGCCCTTGTATCGGTAATAAGTTCTTCTCTGTATGCATCTATTGCAGGGTTTGTAACCTGGGCAAATAGCTGTTTAAAATAGCTGTAAAGTAGTTTTGGTTTATCCGATAATACTGCAATCGGTGTGTCTACCCCCATGGCCCCTACAGGTTCAACCGCATTTTGTGCCATTGGACCAATAAGCACCCTTAGCTCTTCAAATGTATATCCAAAAACCCTCTGCCTTATAAGGAGTTCAGAATGTTCATAATCCGATGTTTCTGGTTCTTTATCAGGTTCATCGATGTCATTAATGTTAACCATATACTCGGAGAGCCACCGAGCATAAGGCTTCTCTGATTCAAGTGTACTCTTTAGCTCTTCATCTTCTACAATCTTGCCCTGTTTGGTATCAATAAGGAGCATTCTTCCGGGCTGAAGGCGTCCTTTATATTTTACATTTTCAGCCGGCACTTCTAAAACCCCAACCTCGGAGCTCAAAATAACAAGATTGTCTTTTGTCACGTAATATCTTGATGGCCTGAGACCGTTTCTATCGAGCACCGCCCCAACTTTCTCTCCATCTGTAAACCCGATTGATGCAGGCCCGTCCCATGGCTCCATCATTGTGCTGTGATATTTATAAAATGCCTTTCTATCTTCCGACATACTTTCATGCCTTGACCAGGGCTCGGGAATCATCATCATTACCGCATGTTCAATTGGTCTTCCTGAAAGTGTAAGAAACTCAAGGCAATTTCCAAATGCCGATGAGTCGCTGCCCTCGGGATTAATTATGGGGAATATCTTTGTAATGTCATCGCCATACAAATCAGACTGAAGCATTGCCTGCCTTGCATTCATCCAGTTTATATTTCCCCTGAGGGTATTAATTTCACCATTATGAATTACATACCTGTATGGATGAGCCCTGTCCCAGCTTGGGAATGTGTTGGTGCTGAACCTTGAATGCACAAGAGCAATAGCGGTTTGCATATCCGTATCGCTTAAGTCTGCATAGTAGGGATCGAGCTGATTTGTAGTGAGCATTCCTTTATAAACTATCGTTTTATAGGAGATGCTGCATAAATAGTAGCTCTCTCCGCCTTTCATACCTGCATATCTAATTTTAGTGTCGGATACACTTCTTATTACGTATAGTATTCTTTCAAAATCTATATCTTCCTTTATTTTCGGGTTTCTTCCGATAAAAGCCTGCCTTATAACCGGCTCGCAGGATTTTGCTGTATTTCCAAGATCAGAGTTGTCAGTTGGAACAGTTCTCCAGCCTAAGAATTTCTGTCCTTCATCCTCTACGATTTTTTCAAATACTTTTTCAATTTTGCCTCTTTGCTTGCTGTCAGAAGGCATAAATATCATAGCTACGCCATAATTTTTATACTCCGGAAGGTCTATGTTTTCCTTTAAAGCCGCTTTTCGTATAAATTTGTCAGGCATTTGGATTAATATTCCTGCTCCATCACCAGTGTTAGCTTCACAGCCACACGCTCCCCTGTGCTGTAGATTTACCAGCACTTCAATTGCCTGTCTTACAATTGTATGAGATTTTTTGCCCTTGATGTTTACAACAAAACCCATTCCGCATGAGTCATGTTCAAACTGTGGATCATATAAACCCTGTTTTTTCGGATATCCGACTTTACTCATATAACAAATCACCTATAAAGAATATAATTCTGAATACCTTAGTAAATAAATTATTACTACTTTTTACATTTTCTACCCAGGAAATGAATCCTAAAGAAACACCGTTACTGGCAGTATTCAGCCGAGCCTATAGATTATACTGATATTTTCTTATATTTAAAGTACTTTTTAGCTCCGTAACACTATAATCGCCCCCATTTGATTATTTTTCTGCTACAATATCTATATTGAATCTAGATTGAATCCTCTGGGGGGCCCTATAATGATCAAGATAACCTCTGCTTTAATATTAGTATCTATACTAATTTTTACAGGATTATACAGTGCCACAGCTTCTGAACAAACAAAGAACGATATGGTAGAAAACCCTCAAAACTACCTAAAAATAACCGATTGGCAGTTCTATGTTGCCGCAAGGGTTGCTATTATCCACCATGTAGAAATAGAAAATACGGCTAGTATAGATTATAAGAATATCAGGGTTAAGGTGGATTATTATTCAAACTACCCCAAATACAATAGATATTTAAGCAGCACAAGCGGAGTACTTCCAATAACAGTACCTGCAAATTCGAGTGATATTTATGTTAAAGGCGGTACCACACTCGGTGCTGGATCGATGGGATATATTGCAAAAAACATTAGAATTATTGGTGTTGAGCCTGTATTGGAATAAATTTTATCATTATTTTCATCCAAAACGGTAATAGTTTACGTATATATGTACGTGAACAGTTACGCCGTATCAATATTGACAGATGGTATTTCCAAATACAGCGGAATATTATATAATGTTAATCCGTACAGTAATTATTTATGCAATTGTGCTATGACACAGATTCAAACACACGATACGGCTAGTATCCCCAGGGGTAGGGAAGACCTTGAAGGTTTACTGGCAGCAATATCCACAGGGGATGAAGCTGCGTTTAGTAGTTTTTATGACCAGACAAGCAGCATGGTTTATGGTCTTGCAAAAAAAATACTGTTTGATGTTGAAGATTCAGAGGAAGTAATGATGGAAGTATATATGCAGGTATGGGAAAAAGCTTCACAGTATGATTCGTCAAAAGCCGGTCCCATGACATGGCTTCTTATGATTACCAGAACAAGGTCAATAGATAAGTTAAGAGCAGGATCAAAGAGAAATACACTGGAAATCAGCTCAGAAGAAGAGATTGTCGAGTTTGGTTTAACACCGGAAGATGAAAAATATGTAAATGAGAGAAAAAATATTGTTAATAAGGCACTTTCAATGCTAGGAGACAAGCAAAGGAAGGCAATTGAGCTTGCATATTTTTATGGACTCAGTCAAAGTGAGATAGCAAATGAAATGAATGAGCCTCTGGGAACGGTAAAGAGCTGGATAAGGCTTGGCATGAACAAACTCAGAGAACAGATGGAGATATTTAAAGAGGAACTTAATTAATGTCAGACAACGGTAAGATTGAAGAATTAGCGGCACTTAAAACACTGGAGCTGTTGGAAGATGAAGATAATATGGCAATAGACTCATTATCTTCTGAAGACACCGCTTTATTGGAATCTGAATTAGACACGCTTTATAAAGCAAAAGAAGCGCTACTCTATAATTTTACTCCTGAAAGTCCGCGAGCTGAGCTCAAAAACAGTATACTTTCAAAAATTAAAAAAAACCCACTGATAAAACTTCTCACGACAAAGGATTTTTGTATGTAAGAGAAAATGAAGGCTCCTGGGTAGAGGTTGTTAAAGGCGTACAAGTAAAAAATTTATACACAGACCAGGACAGACAATATTCTACAGTGCTTGTAAAGATGGAGCCAGGCGCAGCTTTTCCCGATCATAAGCATGCAGAAGATGAGGAGTGTTATATTATCGAAGGCGACCTGAATATGGGAGGGCATAAGTTTACCTCAGGTGATTATATAAGAGCCGATGCAGATAGTACACATCACTCAATATATTCAGAAAACGGCTGTACTCTCTTAGTTATGGCTTCGGCTAAAAACGAGATGATTGAGCACCACGTTTAATCTGCTTGCATCCCAGAGCTTTATAATCAACCAGTTTTATTTTATCCTAATTTTTTCTACTCAAGATTAAACTATCCTTATTAATCAGACTATTTTCAAATAAGTTCATCCAATCACATATCCTCCTGCGTATATCTATAACAAATACATAAAGTTAAGCTAAGGAGGATATAAACATGCTTACTTATAATTCATTAAATGTTGATAAATCAAACAGCATATCAACACCCGGCACTAATAGCGTGCAGCATCTACTAAATATATTCTATAAAGAGCAAAAGCATAACTACAAAGAATATACTGATGAGCACCTCACAAAATTATACATTGAGAATAAAGATGATGAAGCAATAAATGAGATTGCCTTTCGTTATATAGATAAAATTTATAGACTTACTTTATCTATTACAAAGAACAGCGTGGATGCAGAAGACGTATTGCAAAATATATTCCTTACGCTACTGGAAAAGATTCACTATTATAGAGGCGATTCCAAATTCTCAACGTGGATTTACAGGGTAAGCATTAATGCTACCTATTCGTTTCTAAGAAAAAAGAACAGAGACAAAGCAAGCATGGAGAGTGACAGTAATACTGAGCATGGCACTACAATAGATCATGAGGATCATAGTACTATTCCCGATGAAACCAATATTAATAAAGAAATCCTTGATATTGTACGAAGCTCAATTGATTCATTGCCGGAGAAATATAGGATTGTCATAGAACTGAGAGATATTGAAGGCCTTAGCAACCAGGAAGCAGCAGACATTACGGATATCACTTTAACCGCATTTAAATCAAGACTCCTAAGAGCCAGAAACATGCTTTTTGAAAAATTATCTACTATTTTAAAATAATATGAATCGTTATTATTAGTTATATGTCTAAATAGATAAATACATAATTGGAGGCAGTAAAATGAAAAAATTATTAACAGTAGCAGCAATTGGATTAGCACTAAGTATGCCAGTGGTAGGTTCTGCTGATACCAATATATTTGGAGTGGACACTCCAATAGAAAAGCAGCATGTAAGTGATCAGATTAAAGGTGGCAAGGTAGAACAAGACCATATAAGCTTTTATCTGCAGAATCAGGATCAAAAGGATGTTGTAATAGATCAGGATGCTCAGGCAAGAGATAATATCAGCAGCTCCGATCTATCAGTATTTGGTGTAAAAATATAAATCATAAAAACTAAACCCCCAACCCCATCCTCCTAAAAGAAAAGCCCTTTACTGCACTGTAAAGGGCTTTTTTATTTTCTATTATTACCTCTTCATATTTATATGTTATTAATCTAACTGTCCCTGCATATGACTATATTAACAATAATTTTAATGATATATAAAATATTTTATAAATTATTCATCCAATAAGCTTAGTACCTCCGTATATGTATATAAAATTTATTAAAGGAGGTAAAGATATGAGAACTTTTCAAGCAACAAAATCAAGTTTTATTCTCATTCTTTTCTTTGTTTTATCCCTCACAATGGGACTAAATATAAACACCTATGGCGCAAACCATAGAGAATCACCTATATCAGCAATCGATGATGAAGCTGATATACCAGATGTATTTGCATTTGTTAGTTATGACCCAAATGATCCAAAGGCTTCAGATAAGGTTACCATGATTGTAACCTATGATCCGTTTCTAGAGCCAGGCAATGGCCCTACGTATTTCCCTTTTGATGAAGAGATTCTTTATGCAATAAGGATTGACAATGACCATGATGCTAAAGAAGATATAATTTTTGAATTCAAATTTAAAAATGAAATCAGGTTACCAAATGTGTTCACAGCTTATGTGGGCGCACTGGATGGAATAAACGCTCCCGCAAATGCCCCGGCAGACCTCGATGGTGTTCCAACAGTCGGAAACCCCGTCGTACCTCCTGCTATTACTGCTCTTGACGGTCCGGGTTCAGAGGGACTGGGATTGAGACAGTCTTATACAGTCACAATGGTAAAAAATGGAAAGAGAACGATTCTTAACAACATTAATGGCGGACCTCTATTTAAAGTACCTACAAACGCTGGTCCTAGAACTATGCCAGACTACTCATCTCTTGTTGAACAGGGCATATACCAACTACCCAGAGGCATAAAATCATTTGCAGGTACAGTCGATGATCCATTCTGGCTCGATCTTGGTGCAGCTTTTGATTCATTCAACTTCAGGTCGCAGGGCTTTGTTGTTCAGGGAGTACTCACAGAAGAACAGGAAGCTGATGATACTAAGAATTTTGCTTCTGATGAGTTTTCAGGCTATAACGTAAATGCAATCGCAATAGAGGTTCCAATTAAACTTCTAACAAGCGATGGAGCAAAACACGCTTCTACTGTCCCTGAAGCTACAATAGGTGTTTGGGGAACTTCTTCAAGACCAACATTCAAGCTTTTCAGAAATCCAGGCCAGAAACCTGTTCTATCAGGCAGCTATACACAGATACAGAGAATGGGAGCTCCTTTAATAAATGAGCTTATAATAGGTATTGGCTCTAAAGATAAATTCAGCATGAGCGAGCCAAGAGATGACGCACAGTTTTCAGACTTCTTTTTTGACCCAGTTATTGCACGTGTATTGAACTCAGTATATGAAGCACTATACGGACCGGATATACTTCCAATACCCGATGTTCCAAGAACAGACCTTGCTCCTCTCGTACAGTATGTAGGCCCAGTAGCAGCCGAAGGTACTGACCCGGGACCAATAGCCGATCTTCTTCGTCTGAACACTGGTATCGCACCTACAGCACCAGAAAATCAGAGCAGGCTTGGTTTTTTAACACTACTTGACGAAGATGAAACTAATGACGACCCTGCAGGCTTTCCAAACGGACGCAGAGTTGTTGATGATGTGATCGATATTGTTTCAAGAGCAGCAGTAGGTGTGCTTAATCCGGAGTTTAATATTTTTCCACACAACAGAATTGGTGACGGTGTAAACGTAAATGATGTTCAGCCATACAGAACATCCTTCCCATATCTAAATGATGCTCATAGTGGAAGAGATTCAAGACATATAGATCCGGGTGACCTTGGTTGTGAAGGAACACCTACGGGTGAATGTCCTGTTGATTAAATAGCTTATCTTAAATCGGGACAGGAGTATTATCTCCTGTCCCCTGACTATAATTACTAATTTTAAATATCTATATCTTGGAGGAAACGAATGAAAAGATTACTGTTACTACTAATTATCTTTACTATAATTGGGGTAAATACATCCTATAGTTCAGAAAATATAACACTAAGCAGCTTAAATCTAAATAACCAAACCACTACAAATTGTACTGACCATTTGATTGAATACTATCATTTACAAATACAGAAATCTCCATCGGATTACTATAATTATGACAAATTAGGACAATTGCATATCAGAAAAGCAAGGGAAACCGGTGACCTTTCTCTGTACGATAAAGCTGAGCAGTTTCTCAAAAAATCATTAGAACTAAACAGCAATAATTATAATTCTTATATATTCCTAGGACAGGTTGCATCATCAAGACACGATTTTAATAAGACTCTTAAATACGCTAAAAAAGCTATGGAGATAGATAATAAAGAAGCATCAGCATATGGAATTATGGGTGATGCATATATAGAGCTTGGGCAATATAAACAAGCTCAAAGGGCCTATGAAAAGATGGTAAGCCTAAAATCAAGTCTATATTCACTTAGCCGCCTATCACATATAAAAGATATAACCGGAGACACAGACGGAGCAATTTTGGAAATGAAGAAATCGATTAGATACGGATTTAGACACAGACTGCCAAAAGAAAACATGGCATGGGCAGAAGTAATACTAGGTTCACTCTACTTTAATAAAGGTGATTTAAAAAACGCAGAGGTTCATTACCTGAAATCCCTATCACATCTAAACAATTATTATTTGGCCCTAGAACACTTAGCAGAGATAAATGCTGTTAAAGGAGATTATGAAAAAGCTATAAAGATTTATCAAGTCGTGCTAGAGATAAACCCAAGCCCTGATTTTCATGCTGCTATTTCAGGAGTTTATGACAAGATGGGCAATAAAGAAAAAGCAGAGGAACATTTAAAAATAGCAAAGGATAAATATGAAAATTATCTGGATTCAGGTTATTTAGGATACCTGGAACATCATGCCGCTTTTTATGCTGATAATGAAATAAAGCTTGATAATGCATTGGAACTTGCGCACAAAGACCTGGAGATGAAACAGGATGTTTTTACATATGACACTCTGGCCTGGGTTTATTATAAACTTGGCAATTTCAAACAGGCCCTTAAGTACTCCAAGAAATCGCTTGAGCACGGCACTAAAGATGCCGGGATTTATTTCCATGCAGGAATGATAAATTACAGTGCAGGTAATTTATCTGATGCGAAAAAATATTTTGATCTTTGCCTTAAAACAAATCCATATTTTGATATGAGCTCAGCCGATGAGGTAAGAAACCTAATCAGACAAATAGAACAATCAAATGCAGTTTAACGGCAATTTCATAAATCCCGTTGGAGGTAAATATCATGGAAGTTTACTTGCTCTACTTTGTTAGAGCCTCACTATACACTCTTATAATAGTAACGCTTTTAACAAAGTTTTTTAATACTTACGCATAGATAATCCGATCAACCAAACAGGTTTTATTAAGACGAAGAATAGGTTAATATATTTATAAATTCCAGTCGGCATCTATGCTTAAACAAAAAAATATTAATAAATTTGTTGTAATATCAGTGCTAGCACACTTTGTTTTACTATCTGTTTTAGCTTTAATCTTTAGAAGTGAAGCAAAAGTTGCTATATCCAGCTTTTTTGAAGTAAGCACTGTAAAAGTTGCATCAAAGAGCAGTAATACCCAAAATAACACTGAATCCAGGAAACCGGTTACCAGTAGAGCTAAAACTAGCATTACGAAAAAACCAATTTCAATCAAGAACAAATCCAGGACAAAGAAAGAAACTAACCAAATAAAGGCATCTCCTACAGAAGTACGAATTGAGCAGACAAGCGAAGCAGATAATAAAATTGCAAAAAAAATAAAAAGTAGTTCCAAAGAGAACAACTATCAGCAAGTAAATATAGAGAGTATAAATGAAGATGCATACCCGGATTATAGTGCTAATCCAAAACCTCCTTACCCTCTAATTGCCAGAAGAAGGGGATATGAAGGGACGGTGTTGTTAAAAGTGCTGGTACTTGAAGACGGAAAAGTAGGCAAAGTCGATATAGAAAAAAGCTCAGCATTTAGAGTATTGGATTTAGCAGCAATAAATGCTGTTAACAAGTGGAATTTTATACCCGGCAAACAAAATGGGGTTCAATTTGCAAGCTGGGTTAAGGTACCAGTAAAATTCCGGCTAAAGGACTATTAGCCGATTTAGATTTCTACAAGCTCGCAAAATGATTTAATAAAATCTTCAATCTCATAGGGTTTTCTAATCATTGCAATAAAACCATAATCTTTATAATTAGACATAACAGGATCGTGAGAATAACCACTAGATATTATTGCTTTAACATCCGGGTCAATTTCTTTTAGCCTTTTTATTGTGTCTTCGGCACCCAGGCCCTCTGGAACAGTTAAATCCAGAATCACAAAATCAATCCTACTATCAGATTCTACATGGCTTCTGTATTTTTCTATAGCCTCCCCACCTTCTCTTGCAAACTCCACCTGGCATCCAAGATGCTCCAATATATTGCCGGCGACTTTTCTTATAAATTCCTCATCATCCATCACCAAAACCCTTTTACCTGAAAGCAGTTTGCCATCAGACTCAATTTCTGGGGTTGTTTGAGGCTCTGCTGGTTTCTCTTTTTCTTTAATTACTGGCAGATATATATTAACTGTAGTTTGTATACCCTCTTCTGAATCTATTTGTATATGTCCGTCATGGGTGCTTATAATGGTACGAGCTATAGAAAGACCAAGCCCTGCACTATCCGGCCTGGTTGTAAAATAAGGGTCAAAAACCTTTGGTAAATCCTGTGATGCAATTCCATAGCCTTTATCTTTAATGCTGATTTCTATATAATCACCCTCTGTAAGAGGCATAATAGTTTTATCATTTATAACAGTATTTTTTAAGTGGATTTCCAGCTGTCCTGTACCCAACACAGCTTGTTTGGAATTTAATATTATATTACTAAATACCTGCTTTATTTGTTCAGGGTCAGCACTTACGGTGTTTATTTCATCCTCTCTTTTAATATCATAAGTCACCTGGCTTCCTTTCAGTACAGACTCGAGGGACTGCTCGAGCAGATCATAAACGGACTGTACTGACCTGTAGGGCTGTCCGCCTGATGAAAATACTGAAAGTTTTTCTGTTAGTTCTTTTGCCCTTATAGATATATTTTCAATCTCTACAAATTTTTCATAATAAGAGTCATCTAAATTTAAATTTGTTTTGATCAGCGAAATATTTCCAAGTATTCCTGTAAGCAGGTTATTAAAGTCGTGCGCTATACCCCCTGCAAGCCTGTTTAATGAGTCAATTTTTGTCAAGCCCCAGAATTCAGGTCCACCTTTAGAGTTAGAATTTGCTGATATTTTGTCATTGAGTTGAAGTACATGTTTGCTCATAGTTTTTGGATTTATTATCTGATATAACAGCTCGTGGAGCAGGGGGTTTGTAG
>JBFFSH010000069.1:0-13646 GCA_041572575.1 Thermodesulfobacteriota bacterium | reverse complement strand
TGGTTACAGACCGCCTGCTCCAAAAGCTTTAATACAAGACAAAAAAACCACGAACTATGAACAAACTTTCACTCCAACTCACTGACAAAATGTTAACAAATTCTAACTTTAAAACTGGACCTAAATTCTGGGGCTTGACAAGCTACTCCAACACCAACAAATACACCTACACCTACTCCGACTAATACGCCAACGCCTACTCCAACAAATACACCTACACCTACAAATACTCCTACGCCAACACCAACCAACACCCCGACCCCGACGCCAAGTCCAACTGGTACTCCTTCACCAACACCGACTCCTACAAATACTCCTACACCTACACCGACAAATACACCGACGCCAACACCTACCAACACTCCTACACCAACGCCTACACCTACAGGAACACCATCACCAACACCGACTCCTACAAATACTCCGACACCGACTGGTACTCCGACACCTACACCGACGGGTACACTTACTCCTACACCAACTCCGACACCGACAGGTACTCCAACACCTACACCGACAGGTACACTTACTCCAGCTCCGACACCAACACCCCCTGTAACAGGAGCATGCTGTGATCTGGATTTGTGCAGCGTTACTACTGAAGAGGAATGTATAGGGTTCTATCAGGGAGATTTCTCAATTTGTGAAATAAACACATGCGATGATCCTGTGACACCGCCACCACCACCTTCGGAAGGTCCAACAGTGATAATTCCTACTCTTAGTGAATGGGGAATGATAATCGCAACTATTCTACTTGGTTTTGCAGCTGTTCTTAGGTTTAGAAAAAGAGATACAGAGATTTAATAGATAATATCAATTGTTATAAAAAAATTAGAGGGCCACTGATATTTTGGGTATCGGTGGCCTTTTTTATATAAGAATAAAACAGGCATATATTAATTTATTTTGTAATCCTTAAATAAGTGTCTTTTTATTTTTCTTGTAGTAGTTTTAGGGAATTCTTCTTCTCTTAATTCAAATTTGCTTACTTTTTTATATGCTTCTAAATCTTTATTGGCTTCTCTAATTTTAGTCTGAATAAAATCTTTGCATATGCTTGGATCAAAATCCTCACCCAGCTTTTCTTTTAGTTCATCATAGTTTGGATAAATTATTGCCTGTATCTGTGAGTCATCAGGGCTGAACACCATTGCTTCTTCTATGAAAGGTGATTTGCACAGCTTTTCTTCGACCTCTTCAGGAAAGACGTTCTTGCCGCCCTTTGTAACTATCACAAACTTCTTTCTGCCAGTAATGTAGAGATACCCATCTTCATCAAAATATCCTATATCACCCGTTTTAAGCCAGCCGTCACCGGTTAATACTTCTTTTGTAGCCGAATCATTTTTGTAGTATCCTTTCATGATATTGTCACCCTTGGCCCAAATCTCGCCGTTACCCTCAGAATCTATATCTACTATCTTTGCTTCCACGCTTGGTATTACCATGCCTACACTATCGTTTTTTGGGTTGCTTGGAGGATTTACGCTTATGAGGGGAGATGACTCTGAGAGGCCGTAACCCTGAAGAATTGGAAATCCAAGCTCATCCAATCCCTCTCCGACCCAGTCGGCAAGGGCAGCTCCTCCGCTTAAAATAAGTCTTATGTTGCTAAGACCAAGCTTCTGCTTAACTTTTTTGCCGATTATGTGTTTGGGCATCATATTGGCTATTATGGATTTAACTCCTGTCTGTGTGCTTAGCTCCTTGTTTATTCGCTGATAAAGTTTTTCAAGTATAAGCGGTGAGTTCAGCCATATAGACGGGCTTGCTGTTTTGAGGTCAGCCAGCATTTCACGCGGTTTTAGACTCCTTGCATAAAACACATCTACTCCGTTATAAAAAGTGGATAGCAGACCCCCTGTGCATTCGTATACATGGTGAATTGGAAGGATTGAAAATGCCTTGTCGTCTTCATTAAGATCAATAATCCTGCGTACATCTTCAACATTTGACATAAGGTTTTTATGGCTTAGCATTACCCCTTTTGGATCGCCCGTAGTGCCTGAAGTAAAAAGTATTTCCATCAGGTCATCGCCTCCGATATTAGCAGGGCTTATGCCGGTTGAATATTTGTTGTTAAGTTCATCAATTTCTTCCATTCTTATTACAGTTTTAAGTGAAGGAATGGAATTTTTTAGAGCTTCTATGGAACTAAAAAAACTTTTTGATGTAATTATACAAGAAGCCTCGGAATGGCTTAAGGCAAGCTTATGATTATCCACAGATGATCTGGCATCGAGCGGAACTGCTACTGCACCTACCCATGATACGGCAAAGAAAGAAATTGCCCAATGCGGGCTGTTCTCTCCGATGATTGCTATCCTGTCACCTCTTGATAATCCTGTTTCGCTTAGATGTTTTGCAAGTTTTTGGACTAAATTTATTACATCACCAAAGGTGTATTGAATAATCTGGTTATCACGGGGAATCTCATATGCCGTTTTATCGCTATAAATCTCAGCAGAGTTTGCAGTCATTTCAGAAATAGTCTTATATCCATAAGACTGCCTGAGGACAGGTATTTTCTTTACCGGTGTTGTAAACTTATTCATATACGCTAATAATAAATCAAATTATCGAATGAATAAAATAAATAGGGGTTAAAATGAAAAAATATTTTCAGTTTCATAGAGCAAGGAATTTTATTATTACCGTATTATTAATATCCAGCGTTATCGGTTCTTGTGCAGGACTTCTTACTGGAAGCTCAGCTATTGTTGAGTTTGAAAGGGGGCTTAGTTATTTTAACAGAGGGGAGTTTGATAAAGCTACAACTCATTTTATAAGAGCTACAGAGCTTGATCCCAACTATACCAAAGCATATATATACCTTGGAAGCTCTTATATTAATCTTAAACAGTGGTACAGTGCACTCATACCGCTTAGGACTGCTTATAAGATATCACCTGCACAAACCAGGGATGAGGTGTCAAATCTATTGATTGATACGCTGTTTGCACTGGTAGTTGGTGAAATTAAAAAAGGAAATTTTGACGCTTCTAAAGAATATTTAGCAGAATATCTCGATCTGAACAGCTCGGCCGGTAATTCTACAAACCAGATTGTATCGTTTCTTGTGTCCTTTGCAGCAGAAGAGCTTAAAAATGGTAATTTAGATAATACATACTCTGCTCTTAAACTGGCACTTCAAATTGATCCAAAGAACTCCGATGCTTATATAGGGCTAGGTAGGGCTTATTTTAAAGACGGCAGGATATTTGATGCACTAGATAATATGAGAAAGGCAATACTGCTTGATCCAAACAATAAAGAGGCTCGGGACTTAATTCAGCAGTATAACAATTAGGTGTTTACTAACTACAGAGCTTAGTATCTTTGATCCATTTGCCAAAAGCGTTTCTGTCTATAAGCTCACTAGGGGATGACTTTGAAAATTCTAATGCATCTTCAGTAAAATAGTTTTTTGAAATAACCATGGCAGCATTACATCCATACTTGGATGTATCTCTTAGAATATCATTTACTACCATTTTTGATGTTGTCATATTATCTGACACTACCTTCACAAGATAGTTCTTGTTTCCCTTATCTGCTATAAAATCAACTCCAAAGTCAAGGTCACCTTCGAATTCTGTTAAATGATAACCCTTGGCCGATAGCACGTTCTTAACATAATTTTTAAACTGAGGGATGTTCATCGTATCAATTCCTGATTTTTTTATAACTTCGTCGTACTTATTTTTACTTGTCGCCGAAGATCTGTTTTTTAATCCCTTAAATAATTTATAGAGGATAAAAAGTCCAAGAAGTGAGACTGTTGCAAAAATAATTGTTTGCTGGTTTCGTTTTACTAATTTTATAAAGTTATTTAGCGTGGCTTTTGAACCTGTGTCTTTTTCTTTTACCACTTTTAGTGAGTTTTTATATCTTGGCGGTACTTTATCGGGGTTGTCTGTAGCATGTACGACTCCTTTTTCATCAGTCCACTGATAATAAACTTCTGCATACAGATTATTTGTTGCAGTTAGAAGAAATGTAGCCAAGAAAATGATAATATATATTCTTTTCATAATCTTTTATTCGATTAGTACTAATATAAAATAGACGTATTAAGAGATTATATATTAAAATAATATATTTATAAGGGAATAGTTTATGTCACTTTATGCTTTAATAATGGCAGGAGGGGAGGGTAAAAGGTTCTGGCCGCTTAGCAGCAAAGATAATCCAAAGCAGTTTTTAAATCTAACAGGTGATAATTCTCTATTAAGGAATACATATGAAAGAATATGTGGTCTTGTAAAAAATGAAAACATATTTGTGGTTACTACTAAAAACTATGTTAACAAAACTGCAAAACATCTTCCCGAGCTAAATAAAAATAATATACTGGCCGAGCCTGTAGGTAAAAATACAGGGCCATGCATTTATTACGGTTCAAATATTATTTCTGATTTAGACAAAGACGCAGTAATAGTAGTGCTTCCGGCAGATCATGCGATTTCGAATAAAAACAAATTTTTAAGTACTTTGAAATACGCCATAAAAATATGTTCAAAACCATTATTTAAAGATAACTATCCGCTTGTTACACTTGGTATTAAACCAACAAGGCCTGACACCGGGTATGGATATATAAAAAAAAATGACAGGATACATGGTACTACCCGACATAGTACTTACACAGTCTCGCAGTTTACAGAAAAACCTGATGGCCCTAAAGCTGAGAGATATATAAAAACAGGAAAATATTTTTGGAATAGTGGGATATTTGTATGGAAGGCGTCATCTATATTAAAAGAATTCAGTATTCACTGTCCACAGTGGGATAGTTACAGTCATTATGACTTTTGTAATAAATCTTTACTTGGGGATTATTATAAAAAAATCATAGCCGGTCCAGTGGATAAAATGATATTGGAAAAATCTAAAAACACGGTTGTTATTCCTGCCAGTTTTGAGTGGAGTGATATAGGTACCTGGCAGTCACTTGATGAATATTTGAGAAAAAATTCCAATGAGAACATACAAAGAGCTGATTCATACAGTCTGGATTGTAGTTCAAACATGATAATAGGGGGCAAGAAACCAGTTGTGACCATAGGAGTAAATGATTTGATTGTAGTAGACTCTAAGCAGGGCATTTTGGTGATTAATAAAAATGAATCACAGAAAGTAAAACATATTGCAGAAAAACTGGGCAAATAGATTAGAATATCAGATGCTAATCAACAGATAATCAAAAAACAGGTAATAAGGCAACTATATGCTGTATGTAATTTCAGGACCATCAGGAAGCGGTAAAACCACACTTACTAAGAAACTGGTTGAAGAGTTTGATAGTCTCAAATTCGCAACATCCTATACAACCAGAAGCCCCAGAGAAGGTGAGAGAGATGGAGTAGATTATGTGTTTGTAAATGAGCAAGTATTTTCTGCGATGATAGAAGAGAACAGGTTTATAGAATGGGCATTTGTACATGGGAATTATTACGGAACACCAGTTGATATAATCAGACAGTCACATGGCAGAAATTTCGATGTACTGCTGGATATAAATGTAGACGGCGCTAATAAGATTAAAAAAACAGGTGAGGATGCGGTATATATATTTTTAAAGCCTCCATCGATGGAGATTTTAAGACAAAGACTCATAGATAGGGGAGACATTTCTGAGCCTGAAATAGATAAAAGATTGGAAGTAGTAAGAAAAGAGATAGAAAAAAGCATCAACTATGATTATATTATTGTTAATAGTGAGTTAGAATACTCTTTTAATAAATTAGTTGATATAATAAAAGCTCGAAGAAGCATAAAAAAGTAAATAAAATTTACTTTTAAAACAATAGATGATTAGATCGAATGACATAATAGATAAGGTTGGTGCTTATACCACACTCTCTGATCAGGACGTTGAGTCGATACAGGCTTCTTATGTCTATTCAGCCAAGGTGCATGCTGGGCAAAAGAGGGTATCCGGAGAGCCATATTTAAGCCACCCACTTGAGGTATCTGCAATTCTTGCCGATATGAAGCTTGATGTTGCTTCAGTTATTACAGGCATGCTGCATGACACGATTGAAGACACACTTGCGACAAAAGAAGAGATTGAAAGTCTTTTTGGAAAAGAGGTAGCTTTTCTTGTAGACGGTGTTACCAAAATAAGCCGTCTGAGTTTTAACACCAAGGTTGAAGAACAGGCTGAAAGCTTCAGAAAACTTATACTTGCAACTGCAAAGGACATCAGGGTTATTCTCGTAAAACTTGCCGACCGTCTCCATAACATGAGAACATTGGAACACTTAAATCCAGAAAAACAAAAGAGAATATCGAAAGAAACATTCGATATTTATGCCCCACTTGCACACAGATTAGGGATTTACTGGCTTAGAACTGAGCTTGAGGACCTTTCTTTTAAGTATTTAAAAAGCGAAGAATACAAAAACATCAACGGAATAATACAAAAAAAGAAAAAAGAATGGGACAAGTATATTGATGAGGTCAAATCTTTGCTTTTATCAAAACTGGAAGAATCGAACATCGAAGCCGAGATATCCGGAAGAATGAAACATTCTTATGGAATTTACACAAAAATGGTAAATCAGAATATCGAATTTGATAAGGTTTACGATGTTATTGCTTTTAGAATAATTACAGATTCAGTCAGTAAGTGTTATGAAATTCTGGGTTTGGTACATTCGGTCTGGAAGCCGGTACCCGGTAGATTTAAGGATTTTATTGCTCTTCCCAAATTAAACGGATACCAATCACTTCATACTACTGTGATAGGTCCTTTTGGGGAGAGGATGGAGATTCAGATCAGAACAAAGGAGATGCACGAGCTTTCTGAATTTGGAATTTCTGCACACTGGAAATATAAAGAAGGTAAGGATTCAAAAAATGAGTTTGACAGGGTGTATGCAAATTTAAGACAGCTACTTGAATGGAAAGATATCAAGGATCCAAATGAATTTCTGGACGCGGTAAAAGGAGATTTAATACCGCATATGGTCTATATATTTACTCCAACTGGTGATTTAAAAGAGATGCCAAATGGTGCTACACCAGTTGATTTTGCATATTCTATTCATACAGAGGTGGGACACCACTGTTCCGGATCAATCGTAAACGGTAAGATAGTTCCGTTGGATCACACCCTGAAAAGTGGTGATACGGTTGAGATCATGACAAGAAAGGATAAATATCCCAACCAGGACTGGCTTAAATTCGTAGTTACTTCGAGCGCTAAAACAAAGATAAGATCATGGCTTAGATCCAAAGAACAGGATCAGTCGAAAATGGTTGGTAAATCAATTTGTGAGCGTAAATTTAAGCAACAGGGTATTGAATTTCAGAAATTGCTCAAAGGGGATAATTTTAAAAAAGTGCTCTCAGACTACAATTTTAAAAACGTGGATGATCTATACATAGCTGTTGGGTTTGGGAAAATATCTGCTTCGGATGTAATGAAATATTTTATCACTAATGATAAAGATTTAGATAAGGTAGATAAAACAAGCAGAATTGATAAAATAATAAAAACTATTACCAAAGATAGCTCGGATGGAGTTTTGGTTAGAGGTTATAATGATATCCTGATAAGGATATCACATTGTTGTTCCCCGCTACCTGGAGAGGATATTGTTGGTTATATAACAAGAGGCAGAGGAATATCAATACACAAGAGCGATTGTCCTCAACTTTTTGAAATAGATCCATCAAGAAAGATAGATGTAGAATGGGACAAATCCTATAAGGGCCTCATGTCAGCTCGAATTTTGGTAAAATGCAATGATGAGCCCGGAATTCTTTCTAATATTACAAAATCAATATCGTCATCAGACATTAATATTTCTAAAGCCGAAATGTCATCCCCAGACGAGGCAAATGCAGTAGGAACCTTTGACATAAATGTTAAGGACATAAAGCAGCTAGATAAACTTATGATGCGTATCACTAAACTAAAGGGAGTAAAGTCTGTAGAACGTATCATCTCAGAAGACTCTTCAGGTAGTGTTGCTATTAGTTAATAGTATTAATATAAGAAATATGAACAAATTGCATTATTATTTTACCTAACCGTTGAAACTAATATTTCTGCGTTTATATTATTCGATTAAATTATGTTTAATATATTTTCTGAAGAAAAGAAGATCGAGTCATCCGCTAAACAGACAATATCTGATATAAAGTCAGTGCTTGTAAAGAGTGATGGGCTCATTGATTCAAGTATAAAGAATAAATTCGGTGAGAAAATCACCGCTATTGAGCATTCACTGAACCAAAAAAATATACAGGATACCAAAAGGCTCAATCAGGAACTGCGGGAGCTTGAATCTGAACATTTATCCAAATTTATAAAATCCAAACTAAGACAGAATATTGAATCATTAATAATAGCTCTTTTTCTGGCTTTGTTTGTAAGAGAATTTATTGTACAGCCTTTTAAAATTCCTTCCGGATCGATGATTCCAAACCTGCTTGTGGGTGATCACCTTCTTGTCACAAAATTTATTTATGGAACCAAAATACCTTTTACCAATATACAGATACTTCCGGGGATAAAAAACATAGAACATGGTGATGTTATTGTTTTTATATATCCTAATGGAGATAAGGAACCTTCAAAAAAAGGAGTTCACTATATTAAAAGAGTTGTTGGTCTTCCTGGAGATTCTATTACTATCAAGAAGAGAAATTTATATATAAATGGAAAACAAATACCCTTAAAATTTACAAGTTCTTATGATAGTAACAGCCTCAACGACACTACCTATGTAGATGAATATGAAGAGGATCTGTTTAACCACAAGCACAAAGTTATATATCGTAACGGCAAGGAATCGACTGATAAGGGTATTTTTATACCTTTTGATAAAGTACCGGAAGGACATTACTTTGTGATGGGTGATAACAGGGATAATAGCAAAGACAGCCGATATTGGGGTCTTGTACCATTTGAAAATATTTCAGGCAAGGCTTTACTGACACACTGGTCATGGGATGATAGAAATAGTAAATTAATTAGTGATGTTAGATGGGAAAGAATATTTAAATTAATTAAATGACAATAGTTGGAGGTTGATAATGGGAGCTAAGAATGTATTTACCGTTATAATTGTATGTGTACTGCTTTTTGTAGCATTTAAAGTAGGACCAATTCTATATAAAGGAGTCTTTGGTATAAGGGGTATCTGCGCAGAACAGGTCGATAGATATAAGAAATATGGTAGTCAATTTGTATTTATGAGAGTGGATGAAGATCTTCGCAGAATTGGTATACCTAAACAAAATAGTAAATATCAGATAAAGATCGAAGGGGAAAAAGTATATCTGGATATCAGTTATTGGGATACTGCACATTTTTATAAAAAATATAAAAAGGACTTTGAATTTCACCATCAATGTTTTTCTGATACAGATACATTGTTTAAATAAAAGACTTGCATCATATGAATAAAGATTTGTTGATGGACGTAGAGGATATAAGAACTGCAATAACCAAAATATCAGAATTACTGCAAGAGAGTATTAATGATTTTCAAAATGTATGTATTGTGGGCATCAGAACCAGGGGTATTGTGGTTGCACAAAGAATATTAAAACAACTCAATACAAATAATATTAACAATATACCACTTGGGATACTTGATATAACATTGTATAGAGATGATCTCAGAACAAAAGATACATGGCCTACGATTGAAAAGACTGATATTGATTTTGATATTAATAATAAAGATGTAGTAATTGTAGACGATGTTATATATACGGGAAGGACGGCAAGGGCTGCAATTGAAGCTGTAATGGATTATGGAAGACCCTCTTCCATTAAACTCATTACTCTTGTAGACAGAGGAAATAGAGAGCTTCCCATTCAGCCCGATTTTTGTGGAGCAGTATTTGATATTGCAGGGGGTAAGAGGGTAAACGTCTTTTTGAATGATACTGACGGCAGGGAAGGAGTTGAAGTAACAACAACATAATTATGGGTTTTTCCAAAGGACATATACTTGGTATAAGTGAGATGTCGGCAAAGGATATTAATGAGATCCTTAAGACTGCCGAATCCATGAAAGTTGTTAGCTCTAGAAATATCAAAAAGGTGCCTACGCTAAAAGGAATCACTGTAGTAAATCTGTTCTTTGAGCCAAGTACCCGAACCAGGTCGTCATTTGAAATAGCGGAGAAAAGACTGAGCGCGGATGTTCTTAATTTAAGCCTCGATCAAAGCAGTGTGCAAAAGGGTGAAACCCTGCTTGATACGATTAAAAACCTAAAGGCTATGGGCGCCAGTATTATCGTAATAAGGCATCCTATGTCAGGCGCACCTTGGTTGCTGGCAAAAGAACTTGATTGTTCTATAATTAATGCCGGGGACGGCTCGCATGAACACCCAAGCCAGTCACTGATTGACCTTTTTACAGTAAAAGAAAGAAAGAAAAGGATTAAAGGGCTAAACGTGGTTATTGTGGGTGATATACTTCACAGTCGTGTAGCAAGGTCAAACATATGGGGGTTTAATAAACTTGGAGCTAATGTCTCAGTGGTTGGCCCACCAACTGTAATTCCTAAATATATCTCAGAACTTGGCGTTAAACATTATTATTCGTTAGAACAATCCCTCAAGGGAGCAGATGTAATTATAATGCTTAGAATTCAAAAGGAACGTCAAAATACAAATCTCTTTCCATCATTAAGAGAGTATTCAAAGTTCTATGGGCTTACAAGGCAAAGACTAAACCTTGCAAATGATGATGTGATTCTTATGCATCCGGGGCCAATCAACAGAGGTATAGAGCTTAGCTCAGAGCTTGCAGATAACTCTAAATCAGTAATTCTCGAACAGGTAGCAAACGGGATAGCGGTAAGAATGTCCATGTTATATCATGTAGTACAGAAAAGAGGTGAAAATTGAATCTAATCCTAGAAAATGGAACTATTATTGATCCATCCCAGAACATAAATAAAAAAGGAAATGTGCTTATTGAGGAAGGCAGGATAAAAGGGTTTCACAACAAAATTACAGAATCGAAGTACAAAGGATTTAAAAAGATTGACTGTAAAGGAAAAATAATAAGCCCGGGTTTAATAGACCTGCATGTTCATTTAAGAGAACCAGGTTTTGAGCATAAGGAAACAATAAAGACAGGTTGTGAAGCTGCGGCAGCAGGAGGATTTACGACTATTGTTTGTATGCCCAATACAAATCCTGTTAATGATAATGCCTCAGTAACAGAGTTTATCTTATATAAAGCCAGAACTGAAGGGATTGTAAACGTACTTCCAATTGGTGCCATTACAATTGGTGAGCAGGGTGAATCCTTAGCGCATATTGGTGAGATGTATGAAGCAGGATGTGTAGGGATATCAGATGATGGTATGCCCGTTATGCATTCAGGGATTATGAGAAATGCCATGGAATATGTAAAGGCTTTTGATATTCCCGTCCTTATTCATGCAGAGGATAAGGGGCTTTCCTGTGACGGGGTTATGAACGAAGGGGTTACTTCTACTACACTTGGATTAAAAGGAATACCCAATGCATCTGAAGAGGTAATGATCGCAAGAGATATAAATCTTAGTGAGCTTACCGGAACACGGCTGCATGTTTGTCATGTTTCAACCGAAGGTTCAGTTAGAATAATAAGAGAGGCTAAATCAAGAGGAGTCAAAGTAACTGCAGAAGCTACTCCGCACCATTTTCATCTTACTGATGAAATAGTTAAGGACTACAATACATTTGCAAAGGTAAATCCGCCAATCAGAACTGCTAAAGATGTTGATGCCATACGTGAGGGGCTTTCAGACGGTACAATAGATGCTATTGCCACAGACCATGCCCCGCATTCCGAGGATGAAAAAAAAGTTGAGTTTGATAAGGCGCCATTTGGGATTACAGGACTGGAAACCGCACTTCAGCTGTCACTTCAGTTAGTAGAACAAAAAGTTATATCTATTGATGATATGGTTTCAAAGCTCACACATATTCCGGCTGCAATTATTGGTTCTGATAGAGGCACATTAAAAGAAGGATCGGTTGCTGATGTTGTAATATTCAATACTATTGATGAGTCTGTGATTGACAGGCATCTATTTAGGTCAAAGGGTAAAAACACTCCTTTTCATGATAGGGTGGTAAAAGGAAAAGTGAATTATACGATTGTTGGCGGTAATATTGTTTATGAAAATTTATAGAAATTATGACAATTATTCTCATAGCACTTTAAAATTTATTTATTGTGCCTATATTGATATTCATAACTAATTCTTAAAATTCTCTCTTTGATACTAATAAAGAGAAATTAAAACTATAGGGGGTTTTCAAAATGTCTTCTGATTTAAAGGATATAAAAATACCAAAATTTAATTTCATAATTCCGGTCATTATCGCGATAATTGTGATGGTGGTCAACAGTTATGTGACTGTTCAAAGTGGACATGTGGGAGTTGTCAGAACATTTGGAGCAGTTCAGCCCAAAGCACTTCCAGAAGGCTTCCATTTTAAAAAGCCATTTATTGATAAGGTTGAGGTAATGGATGTTAGGCTTACAAAGGCCCATGCGCAAGCGGCATCTGCTTCTAAGGACCTTCAAACTGTTAAAACTCAGGTAACCGTGCAGTATTCTCTAGTTGGCGCTGTAGCTCCAAAAACATATCAAAAAATTGGCGTGAGGCAAGTAGTCGCAGTTACTTTGATTGAACCTGCTATACAGGAATCTGTAAAAGCAATTACCGCTCAATATACAGCAGAAGAGTTAGTCACCAAACGAGAAGAGGTGAAAATTCGAATACAAGAAGCTATCAATAATTTTATTAGAATAACTCTAAAGGATAAACAAGCTGAAAATGCACTCACTATAGCAAACGTAGCTATTACAGATTTTGATTTTTCAAACGAATTTAATAAAGCTATTGAGCTGAAAGTTAGAGCTGAGCAGGAAGCGCTACAGGCTAAAAATGAAAAGATAAGAAGAATCACTCAGGCAGAAGCCGCCGCGGAAGAGAAAAAACTAGCAGCAGAGGCAGAGGCTTTTCAAATAGAAATAGCTTCAAAAGCAAGAGCGGATGCTATAGCAAGAGAAGCTAAAGCCCTGAGAGGCAACCCCGCTTTAATTCAGCTTAGGATTGCTGAAAAATGGAATGGTGTATTACCAAAGTTTACAGGTGGTGATGCAATACCGCTGTTAAATATAGATCCTGATAAATAAATATGTTGGTTAATTAATCACCAGATCAGATAATATTATCTGATCTGGTGAGATTAGAATTCAGATTAATAAAACTTATAAATCGTAACCAGACTCACCATGCTCTGCTAGGTCAAGACCCTGCAGCTCAGATTCATCGTCCACTCTAAGTCCAATTACCATATCAATTACTTTTAAAATTATATAAGAAAAGATAGCTGTATATATTATAGTAAATACAGCACCAAAAGCCTGTATGCCAAACTGTTTAGACATCACCAGGCCTTCTACTGTTCCTCCCAGAAGCGGAGAGCCAAAAAATGCTACAAGTAAAATACCAATAAGGCCGCCGACTCCGTGTACACCTACAACATCAAGCGCATCATCATAACCCAGTTTTTGTTTTATTGATGTTGAAGCAATATTGGCAAGAAATCCCGAACTAATACCAATTACTATAGCGCCAAGCGGGCCAACAGATCCTGAGGC
>JBFFSH010000068.1:0-13924 GCA_041572575.1 Thermodesulfobacteriota bacterium | reverse complement strand
TTTACATGCCGGCACTTCCAATACAAACATTTGTATTAGCTTGCTTATCTTACTATTTGATAGTTTTGTATTCTTAAGTAACTTCTTTTGCATAGTTTCAGCTTAGTATACTTTGCTGTCCTATGCGAGCTCCTAAATTTTTACTTCATGCCCCATCCTGCTTAAAAAATAATAGAGCGCAAGTGAGCGTTTAAGGCATATATTTTTGTATATCCAAAAATCCCGATAAAGTACAAGATTAGTAAGCTCAAGGACTTTTTCTGCTCTATCTTTAATCTGAGCTTCTTTAGAATCCGAACTCAGAATTCCCATCAACTTTTTAAGAGAGAATACTTTTAGGAGTACAGGAAGAATTGTTAAAAAAATAAGAATTTGGAAAAATAATAAAACATCCCCAAATGAGTCGAAGTGGTTAATTAGTTTTTTAATTTTATCCATAATGTTACTACTTGTTTGTTAGTATATAGCCTCATGCAAACATTTTCTATATTGAACTACTCCCTGGTTCGTGGTTATCTATAAAATGGCAGATTTATTATCCTGGATCGAAAAAGAATTGGATGTAATAAAGGACAAAGACCTGTTTAGAATTCTAACAGAGCTTGAGTCCGCACAGTCTCCTGAGATCATAATTGACGGCAAAAAATATATTCTCCTATCATCCAACAGCTACTTGGGACTAACAGTAGAGCCAAGAGTAATTCAGGCAGCGGTTGAAGCCACTGAAAAATACGGCACAGGCTCAGGAGGCTCAAGGCTAGTAAGCGGCAGCACCGACCTGCACAGGCAGCTTGAGCAGCGGTTAGCAGATTTCAAAAAAACCGAAGCAGCAATCCTCTTTAGCACTGGATACCTTGCTAATATTGGAACAATATCAACATTGGTGGGAAAAGATGACATTGTTTACAGTGATGAGCTAAACCACGCATCAATCATAGATGGATGCAGACTTTCCAAGGCAGATATCAGGATTTATAAACATCTGGATGTAAACCACCTGGAATCTTTACTGGAAAAAGACATGAACAGAAAATGTAAAAAGTTAATTGTGACCGATACTGTGTTCAGTATGGATGGTGACCTTGCACCCCTGCCCGAGATTGCCGACCTAGCAGATAAATATGGCTGTATGTTCATGATAGATGAGGCTCATTCTACAGGCGTGCTTGGAAAAAGAGGAAGCGGCGGCACGGAGCATTTCGGCATTGAAGATAGAGTTCCTATTGTCATGGGCACACTATCGAAAGCAGTCGGTTCCCTGGGAGGATATATTGCCGGAAGCCAGAAATTAATTGATTTTATTAGAAACAGGGTACGTAGTTATATTTTCGATACATCATTACCAGCTGCATCTCTTGCCGCATCTTTGGCAGCAATTGATATTATAGAATATGAACCGGAGAGAAGAGAATATCTGTGGAAATTAATAAACAAATTCAAACAAGGTCTGGATGATATTGGACTTACAGTGCTGCCATCACATTCTGCAGTAATACCGGTTTTAATAGGTGAAGCTCAACCAACACTCGATTTTGCAAAATCGCTAAGAGAAAATGGGGTTTATACTCCTGCAGTCAGGCCGCCTTCTGTACCTGATGGGATGTGCAGAATAAGAGCTACACTTATGGCAAAACATACCGAAGAACAAATCGATCATGCACTAAAAGCATTCAAACTAAGTCTCAACAATTAGAACCCTCCTGTATTTATTTGATAACAATAATTTAATTATTTTTTTCAATAAGCATATTGAAAGATTTATTTTTTATGCAATACTAAAGCATTATAGTTGCTTTAGTATTAAGGAGCATGGAAAATGAAAGAAAAGCTTAAGATGGCCAACATCATAAATGAAAAAGATCTTGTATGGGATACTAACAGCTACAATTCCAGGTTTGAATATAAAAAGAAATCACTTTCTCAAAACTCTGGCGCCGAGAAACTGGGCTGCTCAATCTATGAAGTACCACCCGGAAAATCTGCATTCCCATTTCATTATCATTGCTCAAATGAAGAAGCTGTATTTATTTTAGAAGGAAATGCCGAACTCAGATTTGGTGATGAGTCATACTTTGTATCAAAAGGTGACTACCTTACTTTTCCTGCGGAAGGATCCGCACACCAGCTCACAAATAGGGGAGAAACAACACTCAAATATATATGTATATCCACGATGGTTGAACCTGACATAAAGGTTTATCCGGATTCCGGTAAAGTTGGAGTTGTGAGTACAGCTTCAAACAATGGAACAGCAAATAGTGGTAAGACAGAAAAATTCTTAAGAGGCGATGTTGAAGTCGTGGGTCTTTGGGAAGGCGAATAGTTCTTTTATCCCAATTTTACATCTTACAATTAGATCTTGTTAATCTTTATAAGTCTGAATTGACTTAAAGCCGGCCATCCATTAAATTTCTATCTCTAACAAAATAAATTCAAGAGAGGTATAACAATTATGGACTGGGGACTTGCTAACAGAATGGCCCGCATAATAAACCCAAAGACCGGTCGAGCAGTAATGCTAGCTTTTGACCACGGATACTTTTTGGGCCCGACACACAGAATAGAAGAACCAAGAAAAACAATCGAACCGCTTTTGCCATATGCAGACACCATAATGCTTACCCGTGGTGTGCTTAGAACCTGTGTAGACCCGGAATCGAGCGCAAATGTGGTGCTAAGAGTATCTGGCGGAGTAAGCATAGTAGGTCCGGCGCTAGAAGATGAGGGTATTACAACCTCTATAAAAGATGCTCTTAGGCTAAATGTAGCCGGTATCGGAATATCGGTATTTGTAGGCTCATCTCATGAAAGACAGACGCTTTTAAACCTTTCGGAGCTTGTAAACCAGGGGCAGGAATATGGAGTTCCAGTGCTTGGTATTACCGCAGTTGGAAAGGAGCTTGAAAAGAGAGACGCCCGGTACCTTTCGCTTTGCTGCAGAATTTGCGCAGAGCTTGGAACACATATTGTTAAAACATATTACTGTGAAGATTTTGAAAAGGTCACTACAAGCTGTCCTGCTCCAATCGTTATTGCAGGCGGACCCAAGCTTGAAACTGAATTGGATGTATTTGAGCTAACATATAACGCATTACAGCAGGGTGCCGTCGGGGTGGACATGGGAAGAAACATCTGGCAAAACGATAACCCCGTTGCTGTGCTAAGAGCCATACGCGGTATAGTACACGAAGGGCTTAAACCAAAACAGGCTCACAAATTGTACCTAGAAGTAAAATCAGAAAATGAAAAAGCTGCTGCTAATGCTTAGTATCTTTTCAGGCAATCAACTATGTATGCCACTATGGAGTAAACGGAGTAAACAATGCGCGTAGCAATGTATTACAACAACTCTGATATACGTATAGAAAATGTCTCTCAGCCAGTATTGCAATCCGGTGAGATTCTATTAAGAACCATGGCAAGCGGTGTTTGCGGTAGTGACACAATGGAGTGGTACCGCGTTCCAAAGGCCCCTATTGTGCTTGGGCATGAAGTCGCAGGAGAAATAGTCGAAGTAAGAGGCGATGTTAAGAATTTTAAACCTGGAGACAGGGTCATTGCCACACATCATGTCCCATGCAATACATGCTATCACTGCCTGAGAGGCAATCACTCTGCTTGCGACACTCTGAGGAGTACTCACTTTGATCCCGGCGGATTTTCAGAATACATCAGAATCCCTAGTATTAATGTTGACCGCGGGGTGCTCAGGCTTCCCGATAATGTTTCCTATGAACAGGGCTCATTTGTAGAACCGCTTGGCTGTGTAGTACGCGGTCAAAGACTTGCAGGATTTGAAGCCGGAAGCTGCGTCCTAATAATTGGATGCGGCATGACAGGGCTTCTAAATTTACAGTATGCAAAAGCACAGGGTGCAGGGACGATATTCGCTTCCGACATTAATGACTTTAAACTCAGAACAGCAAAGAAACTAGGTGCAGATCATGTACTTAGACCCGATATAAGCATTGGTGAAAACATAAAAGAACTCAATGAAGGAAGGCTTGCAGACTTCATAGTAGTCAACACCGGTGCGCCATCTGCCATCAAGCAGGCATTATCACTAATTGAGCTTGGGGGGACCATCCTGTACTTTGCTCCTTCTGACCCCGGGTATAAACTCACTATTGATTTCAATGAGATTTGGTGGAAAGGAATTAAGATTATCAGCTCCTACGCCGCTTCACAGGCAGATCTCTCGGTAGCGCTTAACATGATAAGCAGCGGCAGGGTGAATGTAGCCGAGATGATAACCCACAGGCTACCCCTATCCCAGACACAAAAAGGTTTTGAACTGGCTATAAAATCAGATGATTCTATCAAGGTCATTATAGAGCCTCAAAGCTGATCTCAACTGCTTATTTTTATTAAATTTAAAAATAACCTTTTTTATTTTGTATAACTCTATTACAATATGAGTCATTACTTAGTAATATTACAGTAAATCTCAATATTTCATTAGGAGTAGAATATGGCTGAACTTAAACATACTGAAGTATATAAGAAATGTGACCTTTCAAATCTGGGATTCAAAAATACAGATGAAATAGGCAGCTGTGATCAGTTGATAGGACAAGACAGAGCAGTTAGAGCGCTAAATTTTGGACTCGGTATGAATAACAGAGGTTACCATATCTATATTGCTGGAAGATCAGGTGTTGGGAAATCTACATCGGTAAAACATATGCTTGAATCTATAAGCAAGGATAAACCGCAGCCATTCGATTGGTGCTATGTGTATAATTTTATAGATCCAACTGAGCCGAAAGCCTTCACACTTCCCACAGGTACAGGAAAGCTCTTCAAAAAAGATATGGAAGATTTCATTGAGCTACTAAAAGAAAACCTTCCTAAAGCATTCGAGACAAAAGAATATGAAGAAGAAAGACAAAATTTAACCAACATATTCCAAAGAGATAAAAACATTCTTTTTGATAATCTGCAGGAATTTGCAAAAACTGAAGAAATGCAGGTTCAGTTCACTCCTACAGGAATCGTTACCATACCCATTGTCGGCGGCAAGCCAATAACACAGGAAGATTATGCCAAGCTAGATGATTCATTTAAGGAAATCATAAGAAAACGAAAGGAAGTAGTTGAAAACGAAATCTCTTCTGTTGTAAAAAAAGTACGCAAGATGGATCAGGAATTTATGGATAAGGTAAAAGAGCTTGAACAAAAAGTAGCCTTGTTCGCTGTACAGAATATAGTTGACAATTTAAGAGAAAAATACACCGACAAATCACAGATCCTTGAATACCTTGCAGAGGTACAAAAACACATTCTCGATAACATATACACTTTCCTGCCAGACAGGGGTTCAAATGCACCACCCGGATTTCCATTAGCAATGCCAAAGCCTGAACCTACATTTACCGAATACAAGGTCAATGTATTTATAGATAACTCCAATACCGAGGGGGCGCCCGTAATATTTGAAACTCATCCTACTTATACAAACCTTTTTGGATCAATTGAAAGAGAGGCGCGATTTGGAGCGCTTGTTACTGATTTCACAATGATTCACGCAGGATCGATTGCAAAGGCAAACGGGGGCTACCTGGTTGTAGAAGCTAATGACTTATTTAAATACCCGCTTGTATGGGACTCTCTTAAAAAAGTTTTAGAAAATCGGGAGCTTAGAATCGAAGATGTTTCGCAGCATTACGGCCTTATGAGCACTATGGGAATGAGACCAGAACCCATGGAGTTGAATGTAAAAGTTATAATAATGGGCAATCCGCAAATCTACAACTTGCTTTACACTTACGATGAGGATTTTAGAAAACTTTTTAAGGTAAAAGCAGACTTTGATTCTGTTGTAAAAAAGGATGACGATATTCTTTATAAATATTGCTGCCTTATAAAGTCTATTGGTGAAAAAGAAAATCTAAAAACATTTGATAGGAGCGGTGTTGAAGCCATTTTAGAGTATTCCACAAGGCTTGCAGGAGACCAGGACAAGCTCTCTGTGCAATTTGGTGCAATTTCAAAAATAATTAAAGAAGCTAATTACTGGAGTGAGGTTAATGGCAATAACAAGAACATCAAAAGAGCAGATGTTGAAAGAGCAATAGACGAAATGATCTACAGATCGAATATGATCGAAGAGAAAATAAGGGAAATGATTACTGACGGCAATATCATGATTTCTACATCAGGACAAACCGTTGGACAGATAAACGGTCTTGCTGTCTATAATATGGGCGACTATGCATTTGGAAAGCCCAACAGAATAACATGTGAAACATATATTGGGGCTGAAGGTCTTATTAATATAGAAAGAAGAGCAAAGCTAAGCGGAAATATTCATGACAAAGGTGTACTGATTTTAAATGGTTATCTTGGAGCAAAATATGCTCAGGACATACCCTTGAGTCTATCTGCAAGTCTGGGATTTGAGCAGACCTATGAGATGATTGACGGAGACAGCGCATCTGCAGCAGAACTTGTAGCACTTCTCTCAAGCCTGTCTGAAATTCCCATTAAACAGTGCTTCGCCATCACGGGTTCAGTAAACCAGAAAGGGCAGATTCAGCCAATAGGTGGAGTAAATGAAAAAGTGGAAGGATTTTTCCATGTTTGTAAAGAAAAGGGATTAAATGGAGAGAATGGAGTACTTATACCTCATCAAAATGTTCAAAATTTAATGCTTAAAAAAGAAGTAATCGAAGCTGTAAAAAACAAGAAATTTCACATACATTCTATTGAGACCATAGAGGATGCCTTGCAAATTCTTACAGGCACTCCTGCTGGACAAATGCTTTCAGATGGCAGCTATAAGGAAGGCACTGTAAACTATCTTGTTAGCAAGAAGCTTAAACAACTGGCCGAAGAGTATAGAAAATCCGTGAAAGGTGCAAAAAATACCTCGGGTGGAGGACAAGACTCGGAAAATAATTCAGAAGAGCTAAGCTCATGAGTTCATCTTAATATGAAAAGGTCCAAAGCCACTGTAATATTTGTTTGCCAAAATTGCGGTAACAACTCACCAAGGTGGATAGGGAAGTGCCCTGCATGTGAGCAGTGGAATACGTTTGTAGAAGAAATAGGTACCAAGGAAAAACCAAGTCCTGTTCTGAATCCCAAATCAAAACCAGTATTAATTAATGAGATTTCATCAGAAAATGAGCAGCGTATAAAAACCGATATTGCCGAGATGGACAGAGTTCTCGGGGGTGGGCTGATCTCTGGCTCTACTGTTCTAATAGGTGGAGATCCCGGAATAGGAAAATCAACACTAGCCCTGCAGATTTTTGGAAAATATTCTGAAAACGGAATAAAAGTTTTATATGTAACTGGAGAAGAATCGTCCAACCAAATAAAAATTAGAGCAAAAAGATTAAATGTAAATGGGGATAACCTGTATGTGGTCACAGAGACAAACATTGACAGCATAATTAACAATACCGAAAAAAACGATCCTGGTGTGGTTGTAATAGATTCTATTCAAACGATATACTCTGCAGACCTTCCATCCGCTCCCGGATCTGTAGGTCAGATAAGAGAATGCACATCTAAAATAGTGCAATATGCCAAGAACAAAGGTATTTCGTTTTTTTTAATAGGACATGTAACAAAAGAGGGTTCAATTGCAGGCCCCAAGGTACTGGAACATCTGGTTGACACTGTACTCTATTTTGAAGGCGGCAAATCTCATCCTTATAGAATTTTAAGAGCCGTAAAAAACCGATATGGCTCCACTAACGAAATTGGTGTATTTGAAATGACAAATGACGGTCTGGAGCAGGTTACCAATCCATCGGAAATCTTTCTTTCTGAACGCCCGTTAAACAGCTCGGGATCGGTTGTTTCTCCGAGTATAGAGGGTACAAGACCCATACTCGTAGAAATTCAGGCACTTGTATCACCATGTAATTTTGGTGTTCCAAGAAGAACAACTATCGGACTTGATCAGGGCAGAGTCTCGCTTTTAGTAGCTGTGCTTGATAAAAGAGCCGGACTTCATATCACTTCACAGGATATTTTCATGAATGTTGCAGGCGGTGTTAAAATCGAAGAACCCGCGGTTGATCTGGGTATTTGCATTTCACTGGTTTCAAGTTTTTTGAATAAGCCTGTTAGTGCAGAAACCATTGTATTTGGCGAGGTAGGACTATCAGGAGAGATTAGAGGCGTATCTCAGGTCGATGTGAGATTAAAAGAAGCTCAGAAGCTTGGATTCAAAAGATTCGTATTACCTAAGATAAACTATGATAATCAAGACTTTAAAAAATCTACGCAAAAATATATCGGCATCGAGAATATAGGCGAGGCAATTGAAATATTGTTTGATTAGATATAAATTAATCCAGCCAGTCTGCAACTATTATTTATATTTCAATGAATAATCAAAAACAACAATTGCCAATAGGAATTTTTGATTCCGGCATAGGCGGTCTTACCGTAGTTAAAGAAATTAGAAAGAGACTTCCTAATGAAAATATTATATATCTGGGAGACACGGCTAGAGTACCATACGGCACAAAATCCAGCAGTACGGTTATCTCCTATTCACTTGGTAATGCAGCATTCCTAAGTTCGCACAATATAAAGCTTTTAGTTGTGGCCTGTAACACAGCTTCAGCATTTGCACTTGACAGCCTAAAATCTACTTTGGATATTCCGGTAATTGGTGTACTGGAGCCGGGAGCTTTAAAAGCTGTAGAAACTACGAGAAACAATGTGGTGGGTGTAATTGGTACACCTTCAACCATAAAGAGTGAGGCATATAGAGAAGCCGTAAATAAAATAGGTCCAAACATAACCGTACACACTAAATCCTGTCCGCTCTTTGTACCACTTGCTGAGGAAGGATGGATTGATGATCCTATATCCGAGCAAGTTGCCGTAAGATATCTGAAACCCTTAATTAACAAAAAGATTGATACTCTAATTCTTGGATGTACACACTATCCTCTGCTTAAAAAATTAATTCAAAGAGTTGTAGGAGATGATATTAAACTTGTTGATTCAGCTGAGCAGGTTACTACGCAGACCTTAAGCATTCTTGAGGAATTGGGTATTAAAAATCCGGAGAACAAATCAGGAAATAAACAGTTTTACTTAACTGATGTATCGGATAGTTTTTTATCTATCGCAGCAAGCTTTCTTGGCGAGCAGGTTAGCGGGATCAAGCAGATAGATATAAAATCTGCATAATTTATTCTTTATTGTACTGAGAGAATAAACCCTTAATATCCTCTAAACTTCTATCTATGGCAATCGGCATAAGCTTTGTTAGCATGTCCAGAAGTATAATTCCATTTACCGAAGAATCTGTTGTAACAGCATCTCTTATACGATCTGCTATTTTTGTATTTAAAAGGTGCAGATTATTATACATTTCTTTTAGACCATCAAAATCAAATGATGCATTTTTACCTTCTTTATCCTGTAAATACTGAGCAAGGAGATACATACCAGTTACCCTGAATATTGTTTCCTGTTCAGTAGAAAGAGGGAGATGAAACCTTGCCATTGGTCTAAAGAGTGAGGTATGAGGACAGCCGCTTGCAGCAAATATTAATCCCAGCAATGAGCTTATTCCACGCTGGGCTGTTGTTTTTGATGATACTGTTCTCTCTTTTGTAATAACTTCTATTTCAATCTCATGGAATGAGAATATATGATCAAATCGTAAAACCACATTTGAAAAATTCTTGGCAACCGGGCAGTTTGGAACTGTCTTAGAATCAAGTGGACAATGGGGACACTTATGATAATCAAGCTTGGACCAAAGCGGAAGCCTCTCATTACCATCCGAAATTAATTCAAAGGTATCCTCATTGAATTTTAAATCAAAAACCTCTTCTTCGTTATCGTCTAATTTAAAGCGATAACATATATCTATTGATCCCATATACCAATTATCTCTATAATGATAAAAATGTCCAAAAAATTTAGATAATTATACTATTTTTAATAACAAAAATCTAATTAAGAAAATAAAATAGCTATTAAATGAAAAATACTAATAAACTTAAGCTTAATTTTAGGAAAAAATTAATGAGATTAGTTAAAATATTTGGCTCCGGAGGAGGGGCTCGAACCCCCGACCTAGTGATTAACAGAGCTATTTCATTCATTTGTGCTAATTTGAGTCTCAAAGTTTTAAGCTGAGAAAATCCTTTAAAATAAGTACATTAGACAGCTTCATAATACAATTGAGTTGTGTTTGATTGAGATTAGAAGATTAGAACAGAGAGTAAAACTGTAGCAAAAACTGTAGCAATAAATTATTGTTCGTAGGTTTTATCATTGATGCTATGAGTATGAGAATAAGGAGACTTTTTATAATTAATAAAGTATCGTGGGAAATTACGTGTCTTAATTAAGAGGATATTTTTTATGTATTTGAACAAATTAGTATAAGGAGGGTAATACATACCCCCCCCCTCTATACAAATTATTAAAAGTCTAAATCATTAATATCTTTCACCTGTCTTATTTCTACCAAATTAACCTCACGGAATAGCAGTGCATGTCCCTTAATCTTTTCTGTTTGACATGAATTTGTAGCAAAATCCCAAAGTTGATAATTTTCATTATCTATATTCTTTTCTTTTTTACATGTGTCATGGGGAATTACTATACCTTGTTCATGCACCTGATCTATTGTATCACCTATTTTCAACTGAGCATCTATATAACTTTCAGGTTTTTGTTGTTGTGTGAAACGATCTTCACCACAAGCCATAGATACTACTACTGGATTAGGCTTCAAATCGTATACAGCACCTGTGCCGTAATCAATAATTCCTCCCAATAATACTCCCGAACCACTTAAACTCGGATAGACGCTAGTCATTGTGTCCTGACAATTTTCTTTTTCAAACTTGATGGTATAAGACTGATTCCTTTTTAAATTTATTGCACATGGTGTTGTGCATGACATTCCAGTTGAAATTGTAGCTTTTGCCTTATCAGGCTCACTATTGATTTGTAAATCTTCTGTTGTTCCCCTAATCATAGTTGCACAACTTGTTAAGAATGGAAATACAAATAGACTTACAATTATTAGATATTTATACACCCCCGCACCTCCTTCATCCTTATGTAACTCCTTATATCAATTATTTAATATAGAGTCAAGCATTATTTCAGACTATTAAGGTCAGTTGTATAAATTTAGATTATTATTCAACGATCAACCTATAAGTGATTAAGCCTATGCTTGAAAACCAGATCGATTGACTCCTAATGTATCATGTCACCAGAGAGCAAGTGACTCTTAATCCTTTCCCATTGATTTGTGCTTAATTGAGTCTTAAAGATTTCTACTGAGAATATCCTTTAAAAACAGTGCCATAGCTGGTATTTTATTATATTTTGGTTTGGTGTTTTAATGAGTTTAAATGATTAAAAACGAGAATAAAACTGTAGCAATGAACTATTTATTCATTGAATTTTTTTTACTTTCGATTCTATCTGCTAATTCCTCAAGGGTGTTTTGAAATCCGTATTTTTGTATGAGGTCTGATAAACTTGTATTGTTTTTTTTAGATTCTGCGCTCTTTTCATAATATCTTGTTTTAATTGAGCTATAACCAGCCTTTTCTTCATTGGCAACCATTTTAATGGATTCAAATACTTCGTAACCTCTTTTTTTAAGGATTTCTACTAAGCAATAATATTTATAGTATCTTTTCTGAGTTAATTCATTACTTTTGAATAAATGGTTTTTAAATAAATTGATAAAGTTTTTTTGATCTTCTTTATTCATTAAATGAGTATTAAGGGCATATTTACGAAATACCTCGATATTGAAAACTAGTAATTTCTTTCTTTTGAAAACCTGAGCAAATAATTCACTTAATTCTATTTTGTAATTATTTAGAATATGATCTACATACTTATCGAATATTCGATAAGTCAAATTATCATAAAAAACATTATTTTTTATATACAGCCCAAGTTTAGTTTCATAATTAATATCTTTCCATAAATTTTCATTATGTTTACTTAATCTATCTCTAGTTACAAATATTTCACCCTCCATTGATTTTTTTTTTATCAATCGCGAATATTTACCTGGAAGTTCCCAATGTATAAATGATTTATGATTATCAAGCTCATCCGATTCATATAAATCTCTATCAAAATATATTGCTTTGTTTAGTTTATTATAATAATTATTATTAATATCTATATAATTGAATAATCCCAAACAGTAAAAACAAGCATCACGATCTAAAAATTCTGTTAATGTTTCTATTTCATTATTTTCAGTAGATGATTTAATAAAATTAGATACTTGTACAAACCTATCATCAGGATTACTCGCTTCAGAGCAAACCATGAGAAATTCCATATAATCTAGAACCGTTCTATATTCACCTAGTTCTTCTATAGCAAATCTTGTTTGTTCCTGTGACCAATCTAATCTACTGGAAATTTGATTAATTAATATATTTATCTTCATATCTGATCTTATGAATAATCAAGTACAAAAATCTCTGTATATATACAAATATATTTGTAATCTGTATACATTCTATCTCATGATTATAATTATCACAAATCTAATAAACACAAGGAGGTCATACATATGACACCAGATAACAACCAAAGTCTTGTAGATAGAAAACAGTTAATTGAGCTTTATCCCGCCCTCGGTGCTAAAAAGTACAGGTTAGATCACCTTATACGCACACGCCAAATCCCTTTAATCCGTATCGGTAAAAATATTTACTACAATCCTCAGGATATAGATAACTGGATCAAAGAAAATCAAATCAAAACAGGAAGTAAATGATGAAGAAAAAACAAAAAAGGCCCGAAGGTGCGGCAACACCCTCGAGCACTCATAACTTTAATTCTACAACTACAATAAGTTTACCAATTATTATCAAAATCGGCAACTCAACAATTGCCGAGATAAAACAAGCCACAGTCTGTATAAACGGCCTGTGTGACTACCATTCCAAGCGGATTATTAAAGGTCATGTATTAAAGGAATACCTCTCGGAACTGAATATTAAAGGAATGGAGGTTGTCATTAATGGATAATATTTTTGAACATATAAAAAACCAAGTCCCATTTGAAACCGTAGCTAACGAATATGGAATCAATTTCAAAAACAAGAAAGCACATTGCCCCTTTCATGAAGAAAAAACACCTTCATTCCACAACTACGGTACTCATGGAAAATGCTTCGGCTGTGAAAAATCTGCCGATGCAATCGAGATAGAAGCACACTTCAAGGGTTTATCACCCTTACAGGCTGCCAAGTCACTTGCCGAAAGATATAACATAAATATTGAACCTTATCTGGATAATAATCACAATTCTGATTTAAGTGATACCGATATTCCAAATGAGAAATCACAAAATAAATCACAATCTGAAAAGCTTGTTGATCTGATTTTAAATGATGACATTGAACTATTCCATGATTCAGACAAAACAGCATACGCTCAAATAAAACGAGGCAGCCACTTTGAGTATTACAAGATCAGAGGCAAAGACTTTAGACTTTGGTTGACGGGTAACTACTGGGATAAGTATCAGAAAACCACTAACTCTAATTCAATGGCTGAAGCATTAAATATAGCAGAAGCCAAGGCTCTATTTGATGGCAAAGAGCATAAACTATTTAATAGAGTTGCAAAAAGCGAGATAACAATAATGTATGATCTTGGAAACTGGGGTGGAGTGCTTATTCATGAAAGCGGTTGGTCGATACTTGAATTACTACCACCGGTATTTAAAAGCTACTCTCATCAAAAAAAGCAGGTTGAACCTATTAAATCAGAGCTAAATGAACTTTATAGACTGTTCAATTATATCAATATCCAGGAAGCAGATTATCTCCTTTTCTTGAGTGACTTAACATTCGCATATGTTGCAGACCTCCCGCACCCCATACTTGCATTAATGGGTGATTTTGGAACTGCCAAGACTACAGCGGCAAAGGTTATT
>JBFFSH010000067.1:0-14260 GCA_041572575.1 Thermodesulfobacteriota bacterium | reverse complement strand
TACAGACCGCCTGCTCCAAAAGCTTTAATACAAGACAAAAAAACCACGAACTATGAACAAACTTTCACTCCAACTCACTGACAAAATGTTAACAAATTCTAACTTTAAAACTGGACCTAAATTCTGGGGCTTGACAATATCCTATAATTATAGTTACATAACATATTTGGGAGTAATTAATGCTTACATTAGCAGAAGATATATTGTTGTTGTTACTCGATGACGAATCGGGAGAGCTTGCAAACATAGACCTTATGACGCTTAACTATGCTATGGCAGGTGCAGTGCTTATGGATCTAGGTTTAAAAAACAGGATTGATAATGATCTTGAAAAACTAATAGTAGCCGATTCTACTCCTACGGGTATTGCAATGCTTGATAAATATCTGCAAAAGATAAACAGTGAAAACAATGATAACAATACACGCTTCTGGTTAACCGAGCTGTCCAATTATGGTGAAGAAATAATGGACTCGGCTATTGAGATGCTCATAGATAAAAAAATTCTTAAAATGGAAGAAAAGAAGTTCTTATGGGTGATTGGTACAAGGGTCTATCCAATGATAGATGACACAGAGGAAAAAGAGGTTAAAAAAAGGATCATCGATCTTCTTATGAGTGATGATATTCCATCTCCAAAGGACGTAGTATTAGTAAGTCTTATGGATACATGCTCACTATTCACTACTTTTCTCAGTGAAAAGGAAGTCGAAAGGCTATCAGATAGAATTGAGCTCATAAAGAAATTAGACCTGATAGCACAAGAAGTTACTAATGTGCTGGAAAGACTAAGGTCAGATATTGCAGAAGCAATGCTTATGCTACCTACATAACAATTTGTTATACATAATTACTAAAAGTTAAAGAGGAATTACAATGAATCTTGGTGAAGAAAAAATTGGCAATGTATTGGTATTAAAACCAGAATCCAGAATAGACTCTCAAAATTCAGCAGATTTTGAACAGGGAGTGCTAAAACTTACAGAAAATGAAAAATCTATACTGCTTGATTTCTCAGGGGTTGAATACATTAGCAGTGCTTGCCTAAGGACACTTCTTACTCTTACTAAAAAGATAAAAGAGCAGGGTGGTAATATCGCCATTACAAGCCTTTCTGATAATGTTAAACAAATATTTAAAGTAAGCGGTTTTGATTCTATACTACAAATATTTGAAGATAAGGAGCAGGCGCTCTCAAGCTTATAGTTAGTGTAGACTACGTTTTTCCTCTACAGAATTTTTATTTCCAGCTCTAATAGTGTGTCTAAATATATAATCATTACTTTCAATTTCTCTAAGGCCAATTTCAAGCATACCGGGTGCGGCATTATCAAACAGTTTAAATATATAATTTAGTCCGAAGTTCTCTATAAGGTCTGGAACACTCCCTTTTTCGAGCAGTAGTGTACCGTCTCTCTCGGTGTAAAATTTGTAGAAAATACCGTCAGTTACATGAATAGTTATACAAAGTGTGCCGTCTTGTTTGGTGCTTATTGAAAATCTGGTTTCAGGTGCATTGATTTCAAAATAAAGCTCTTTTTTATCAAAGTAAATTTGTTTATCAGCTTTATCAACAAGTTCTTTAATTGTGTTTATCAATTTGTCCAGTTTCATATTTGTTCAGTCTAATCATTAAGATATTGGTGGATGGGCATGATATTACTATAACACACTGCGATGCTATTTATAATAAATTAAATCGTAGTTTCTATACAATCTATTAATTAGGCTGTATATGGAAAAGGTTTAATAGTTGAATTTTGAGATAATAAGATAGATAATATATTAAAGATTAGTTTTTACTCAAAGCATCCATGCTGATATTGCCTTGATACCCGGAATGCATGTTCTGCATTTTATTTACAGCAATACCCGTAGTAAATCCAATTACAAAAATAAGGATTAGTGATACAGCAGTTTTAATAATTTGTTTCATCACAATCTCCTCCCCGAGATCTATAATGGTAAACAGTAATACTTTGGTATTAAGTTTAATCTAACCAAATCACTTCGTCAATCACAATTTATTGGAAGCTTTTGTTTATTATTAGAATAATTACGATTATTTTAAAATTAATTGTATATATACCTTGACTTTTAACGCTTTGTTTTTAACATTAGTGTCCATGCTGGAGGGCTACTTACCTATATTATTAATGATTGTTATTGCAGGAGGGCTTGCTACTGTTCTTCTCACTATTTCCCATCTGCTTGGCCACAAGGTCTATGACAAGATAAAACTCTCACCCTATGAATGCGGAGTAAATCCTGTGGGAGATGCCAGGGAGAAATTTTCAGTAAAGTACTATGTAATAGCTGCTCTGTTCATACTTTTTGATGTTGAGATATTATTTCTCTTTGCATGGGCAGTTGTATATAAAAAACTGGGTTTAATAGTATTTCTTGAAATCGTTATATTCTTTGCAGTAATACTTACAGGTTACTTCTACATGATAAAACGCGGAGCACTTAAATGGCAGTAAACATGAACTCCAACCTTGGAGGGGACGGATTTTTAACTACAACTATTAATAATGTTGCCAACTGGGGCAGGAAGAACAGCCTTTGGCCCATGCCCTTTGGTACGGCTTGTTGTGCAATTGAGATGATGGGAGTATTTGCTTCGAGGTTCGATCTATCAAGGTTTGGTGCTGAAGTAGCCAGGTTTTCCCCAAGGCAAGCCGACCTCATGATAGTTTCAGGCACAATTACATACAAAATGGCATCGGTATGCAGAAGGATTTACGACCAAATGCCAAACCCAAAGTGGGTAATTGCAATGGGATCATGTACATGCGGCGGCGGTCCTTTTGACAGTTATGCTGTGGTGCAGGGGATTGACGAATTTTTACCGGTGGATGTTTATGTAGGAGGATGTCCACCAAGACCCGAGGCTCTTGTGGATGCTGTTATTAAAATACAAAAGAAAATAGAAATTGAAGGTCCTCCTATAGTATGAGCATTGATTTTCCATCTCTTTTAACCTCTATCCAAACACGTCTTGATTCTTCTGTCCAAAAAATTGAATCATTCCGTGGAGAGACAACACTATATATAACAAGGAAGAGTTTTTTTAAAGTGTGCAGATTGTTAAAAGAAGAATATGGATTTACCTTCTTGGTAGATGTTACTGCTGTAGATTATTTAGATAAACGCGATACTCGTTACGAAATGGTTTATGTACTCCACAGGTTTGGAAATGATTATGAGGAAAACTTCAGATTAAGATTAAAAGTGCTGCTGGACGAAAAAGAACTTTCAATTGATTCTATAACACCAATCTGGAGCAGCGCTAACTGGCTTGAAAGGGAAGTGTATGACATGTTTGGTGTGCAATTTCCAGGACACCCTGATCTGAGAAGAATACTTATGCCAGATGACTATGAGCCACACCCGCTTAGAAAAGATTTTGATGTAAGAAACAGAGAGCCGTCAAAGCAGAGTTTTGAAAAAGCACTCAAAGAGGGTATTGAACAGTAATGGAAAGAGTTGAGTTTATAACCGAATCTCCGGATAGCCAAAGCGGCTTATCCACTACATCAATGATGTTAAACATGGGCCCTCAACACCCGTCTACTCACGGAGTGCTGAGAGTGGTGCTGCATCTTGACGGAGAGCTTGTTGTAAAGGCCATTCCCCATATCGGATACCTGCACAGGGGAATTGAAAAACTGTGTGAAAACATTACCTACCAGCAGTGTCTGCCTTATACGGACAGAATGGACTATCTGGCAGCTATTTGTAATAACATAGGCTATATATTAACAGTGGAAAAGCTGCTTGGAATACAGGATGAAATTCCTGAGCGTGCTAAAGTAACCGAGGTTATTCTCTTTGAGCTTGGAAGGATTGAGTCGCATCTTGTAGGAATTGGAACACATGCCCTTGATCTTGGGGCCATGACTGCATTTTTTTACTGCTTTAAAGAAAGGGAGAGAATATACGACATACTTGAGCTTGTATGCGGCGCAAGGCTTACTACTTCTTACCCAAGGGTAGGCGGACTCCCGTTGGATTTACCACAAGATTTTGAACAAAAAGTCGGTAACTTTCTAAAGATTTTTCCAAAGACTATTGACGAGGTAGACAAGCTTCTTACCAGAAACAAAATCTGGATTCAACGTACTAAAGACGTTGCGAAAATAAGTGCCGAAGACGCAATTAATCTTGGATTATCAGGTCCTACTCTAAGAGGAAGCGGAGTACCTCATGACCTTAGGAAATCAAACCCCTATCTTGATTATGACAAATATGATTTTGAAATACCAGTAGGTACTGACGGCGATGCATATTCGAGGTACCTATGCCGCTTAGAAGAAATGAGGCAGAGCGTAAAAATAATAGAACAGGCTCTTAATAACCTGCCGGACGGCCCGTATGTAGCTGATCTTCCTGATATAGTACTGCCTGAAAAAGAGCTTACATATACCAAGATGGAGTCGCTTATAAGACACTTCGTTTTAGTATATGAAGGGTTTAAGCCGCCTGCAGGTGAAGTATACCACGGTGTGGAAAACCCAAAGGGCGAGCTTGGTTATTACCTTGTGAGTGACGGAACAGCCAAGCCATACAGGATGCACGTACGAGGCCCATCGTTTGTTAACATGCAGGCAATCCCGCAAATGGTAAAAGGAGCGCTTCTTGCCGATGTTATAGCAGCGATAGGTAGTATAGATATTGTACTTGGCGAGATTGATAGATAATAAAACACAGATCTAGTCTGTATTATTACAATTCAATTGGAGTACAAATGCTAAATTCCAAAAGTATATTGTTTTTATTCATACTGACTCCATTCATCCTAATATTATTATCATTAAATCTATATGCTCAGGGTAAAACAAATCTTACTTTCGATCCTGATGACCCGCCTGAAACAACTATACCCATTGCACCTTACCTTACATTCGGTGCACAGCTTGACCTGGAATACAACTTCTTTGGTAATATTGATCCTGAAAATGAAATAGAAAAAAATCTGTCTATACTCGAACCAGGACTAACACTTGCTTTTTCCTTTGATCCGACAAGACACATTCAGGCCTTCTTGGAAACATCAATCAGCAGGCAGATTACATTTACTGATGGTGATAAGGGTGAAGATAATCTTAAACTCGAAATTGAGCAGGGCTATCTGTTATTTAAAGAATTGTTTGATGACAGACTGTCAATACAATTAGGAAGACAGCGTTTTGAAGATGAAAGGGAGTGGCTCTACGATGAAGATCTGGACGCGATCAGACTAATTTATGATATATCCGATATTTCTTTAGAGCTTTCTGCCAGCAGATTAAATATTGTAGATAGGGACCTTCTAAATTCTGATGAAAAAGAGAGGATTTATAACTACGGTTTCTATGCAAATTATGAAACTGAGCATGAAGAAAAGGAGAAGATTCTTGGTGCATATGCCTTTTTGAGAGATGACAGATCTCAAGATAATGAAAGTCCGATTTTTTTGGGTATTCAAGGTGAGGGAGATCTAACCGAAAATCTGGAATACTGGCTTGATACTGCTTTTGTATTTGGAGAGAGTGGCGATAATGATATAAGAGCGTTTGGGTTTGATATAGGATCAATCTATCAGTTTGATCTTCCGTTTGAACCTTCTGTGACCTTAAGCTATGCATTTGGAAGTGGTGACAGCAATCCGGAAGACGGCACTGACAGTAATTTCAGACAGAGCGGACTACAGAGTAATGAGGGTAGTTTTAACGGTGCTGCCGATTTTAAATACTATGGAGAAATATTTGATCCGGAGCTAAGTAATATTCATATTCTATCTGCTGGTTTTGGAATAAATCCCACCGAGCAGAGTTCTATCGATATCGTTTATCACTATTACAGACAGCACAGGGCAGCAGATTTTATTAGGGACTCAGCACTAAATACAGATCCAAACGGGACTACTAAAGATATTGGAAACGAATTCGATCTTGTTTTAGGATATGAAAGAATCCGTACACCGAAATTAGAGGCAGCACTTAAGCTTGGCTATTTACTCCCTGGAGAAGCCTTTGCATCAAATTCAGAAAATATATTCTTAGTAAAGTTTGAGATTCAGTATGAGTTTTAGTCTTTGTCTTTGAGTTTGTTTACGGCGCATCCTGTATCTCTACATCCTTTGGAGGCGTGAACTCAAATACTTTATCCTTTATACCATTGTTAACTTTTATATCACTAAACTTAATAGTGCTCTTGTTACCAAAGGCATCATAGATATATATTCTTTCAATGAGCAGGTTATCCATATTTACAGCGAGTATCTGTTTGTTTACTGAATCATCCTCGCTGTCTAGGGGGATAAGCTCTACAAGGTAATACTTAACCGCTTCAATAGCAGTTCTTTTGATATTAATTTTATATAATTTTTGAAGATTGCTTAGATCTGAAAGTAGTGATAGCAAATTTGTGTCACTGCCAACTTCTTTAAGGTCACGTTTTAATGCATATTTTTCTTCCACGTAGTAGTACCACAGGAAATTCCCGTCAGATATTATTTGCGCATTTTTGGGAATGTTATAGTTCCATCTGATTTTGCCGGGTTTTTTAATCCAAATCTCTCCAACATTTGTCTGTACCTTATCGAGAGATGTTACGGGCTGCTCCTGCCTGAATGAGGCATAGTAGGTATTAACTTTCTTATACTTGTTTTCTATCTTTTCAATTACCGCGTCCTGTGCGTTTCCATTTGCAAGTACAACTGATGTGATACTAAATAATAATGTTAGAAATGTTATGAGAAATCTCAATATGATAGCTCCTTAATTGAATTTGAATCGATATATACTTCTCTTGGTTTGCCAGCCGATTCCTGCTGTCCTATAAAACCCTCTTTTTCCATTATTTCTACAATTCGTGCTGCTCTGTTATAACCAATTTTTAGTCTTCTTTGTAACATGGAAATCGATGCCTGACCAGTTTCGCTAATGATTTTCAGTGCTTCGAGATAAAGCTCATCTTTTTCATCATCAAGGTTTTCATCATCTGACATTTCCTGAAGCTTTGTGATTTCCTGATTATATTCAGGGGTTGCCTGAGATTTAAGGAATTCAGATACCCTGTCGCTCTCACTCTCTGAGATAAAAGCTCCCTGTACCCTTATAAGATTAGATGTGCCAGGCTCCAGGAACAGCATATCACCTTTTCCAAGGAGCTGTTCTGCACCATGGGCATCGAGTATGATCCTGGAATCAATTTTGGATGAAACCAAAAACGACACTCTTGCCGGAAAGTTTGCCTTGATAAGTCCTGCAACAACATCTGCTGAAGGTCTTTGTGTTGCTACAATAAGATGAATACCTGCTGCTCTTGCCATCTGTGAGAGTCTTGTGATTGATTCTTTTATATCACTGGGGGCTATCATCATTAGATCGGCAAGCTCGTCTATTATTATTACCAGATAGGGAAGAGGAGCAGGGGCGTCCTCTGTATCGGCATATGCCTCGATCTTTTTATTGTACGTCTGTATATCTCTTGCGCCTTCTTCTGATAGAAGTTTGTACCTTACTTCCATTTCTCTTACTGCCCACTTAAGTGCAGCAACGGCTTCCTTTGGGTTTTTTACGACCGGATGTAGCAGATGAGGCAGGTCTTCATATACCGAGAGCTCAAGCATCTTTGGGTCGATCATAATAAATTTAAGATCCTTTGGTGTAGATTTATACAGCATGCTAGTAATTACAGTATGAAGAAAAACACTCTTTCCCGAACCCGTAGTTCCTGCAATCATTAAGTGTGGAGCCTTTCTTAGGTCCATAAAGAGCGGATGTCCGGCAATATCTTTTCCAAGTGCAAGAGTTAGAGATGATTCATCATTTATAAATTGTGTGTCATCTATAAGTTCTCTTATCGTTACTTCTTCTCTTATATGATTTGGAACCTCAATCCCTATTACATTCTTTCCGGGAATAGGGGCTATTATTCTTATGCTTCTTGCGCTAAGTCCCATTGCGAGGTCATTTGAAAGGGAAGCGATCTTGTTTATCTTAATTCCGGGAGCCGGTTTGTATTCGAACATTGTAATAACTGGCCCTGGTCTAACTTCGGTTACTTTTCCTATTACTCCAAAATCTTTTAGTTTTTCTTCAATAAGTTTGGAGTTTTGGTATATAAGCTCTTTATCAATTTCTATATTGGAAATTTCTTTAATATCCAAAAGATCCGCTTCGGGCAGCTTAAAATCAATATCTGATCTGCTCTCTGGAATATAAACAGAATTTTTAGGTTCAGTTGTATTTCTATCAATTACGATCTGTGGAAATATACTTTCTTTAACAGGTTCTATAACAGGCTCTTTATATGTTATTTCATCCAGATTAAGTACCTTTTCTATAGGTGTTGAATCATCGAAAAGCACGGGTTTTGAGGTTTCTCTGCTGGTTATGCTTGAGTGAACCATGCTGTATACATTTTTGCTTGTTATAGATAGTAGATTCATTATAAATGCTGATGTATTTTCAATAAAACTAAACAGGTCTTTTACGCTTAGATTAATCAGAACTATTAAACTTATGATTAAAGATAAAGTTACAATGAGGTAAGAACCGATAGTGCCAGCCAGGTGGTCCCTTAGAAGTGAAGACAGCTTAGCTCCCAATAATCCCCCAGCAGGAGAAAATCCCAAAAGCTCTGAAGAGCTGTTTGCAAGTCCTATAAAAGTTGTTAGTGCAATTAAAAATACCCCACCTGAAATCGCTTTTCTCAAAAGCTGAGGCATATCCTTGTTCTTAAACACTACAAAGCTTGTATAGATCATTATTATTGGGAAAATGAAAGAAGATAGACCAAAGTAGATTCCAAGCTTGTTGGATATATAAAGCCCAACCGTACCCACTGAGCTTTTGAGGTCGGCCCCCGAGCCTGAAGTGTATAAAAACAGGCTGATTACTGAGAACAAACCAAGGGTTAAGAAAATAGAGGCAAATATTTCCCTCAATATGAAATATTTATATTCCGGTTCTTTAATTTTTACACCCATCTTGTCTTAAAGTAATTCCTTAAATTGTATTTTTGAATTGGTAAATATATAATTTATAACAATTTAGGCAAGTTGTAAATAATAAATAATGTTATTTATTAAGTTATTACCTAAAATGGGATGGAATTTGCGGCTTTTAGGGCTAAATCCCAGGTGTGTAGGGGGAAAATACCAAGAAACACATTTATAAGGCTTAGCAGCACAATGGCCACCGAAGATGCTATTTTTAGCTGAGGGAAGTCAAACTTGTTTTCTTTCATATACATATAGACTATTACTTTTAGGTAATAATAGGCAGATATAACACTGTTTATTATTCCTATTACAGCAAGCCAGATGAGATCTGCTTCAATGGCTGAGAGAAAAATCTTGTATTTTGCAAAAAATCCAAGAAATGGCGGAATACCCGCAAGAGATACCATAAAGATCGTAAGCGCCGTGGCTATGGCAGGCTTTTTATCCCAGAGCCCTGCTATCTGATCAAATGTCTCACACTCACTGTCTTTTTTGGATAGATAAGCAAGAATACCAAAAGCGCCCAGGTTCATAAACATATATGCTAAAAGGTAGTAGTTTACGCTTGCAAATGCATATTCCCTGTTACCTATCATAGACGCTATGCCAATGATTGCATAGCCCGCATGAGCAATACTAGAAAAAGCAAGCAGGCGTTTTAGATTGTTCTGCATAAGGGCTGATACGTTTCCAATTGTCATGGTAAACACAGCAACAACCCAAAGGGCCATTAGCCAGTTTGCCTCAAATGTTGGAAATGCTTCAAGAAATACCCTGAGCAGTACGGCAAAAGCCGCAGCCTTTACCCCTACAGACATAAACCCAGTAACTGTTACAGGAGCGCCTTCATATATATCCGGTACCCACTGGTGCAGAGGAAAAGCGCCTATCTTGAATAAAAATCCTATAAATATGAGTCCAACGCCGACTATAAGCATTGGGTTTCCATAATCAAAGGCTGCTGATATGTCGCTAAAGACTATTGATCCTGTGGCTCCATATACTAAAGCTATTCCAAAAAGAAGGATCGCAGAGGAAAATCCGCCAAGAATGAGATATTTAATACCTGCCTCGGTTGATTTAAGTGAATTCCTGTTAAGTGCTGTTAGCACATATACTGAAATAGACATTATTTCAAAGCTAAGAAACAGGCTCATAAACTCTCTGGCAGAGCCTAAAAACATCATCCCTGATGTAGCAAACAGTATGAGGGTATAAAATTCGCTAGCCTTAAGATCGTGGGTTTTAAGATAATCCCTGGAAAATGTAACGGATATTAGAGAACCTATGAGAAAGATAGAATTAAAATAGGCTGTAAAACTGTCAAGAGAAAGTGAGCCTGCAAAGGCTTCTGCAGGAGTCGTAAATCTTGTAAAATTTAAATAAAAAGCTATAAGAATTCCAATTAATGTTATGAAAAATCCTGCGTCATTTTCTTCTTTTTTAAGAAATGGGCCTGCAAGGAGCAGTATGAGTCCGGCTATGATGAGACTTAGCTCCGGCAGAATGTTAAGTGTACTTATATAAAGTGCTTCCATATTGAAAAATTCCGGCTAATTAAATGTTTATCTATGGGTTGGCAGAGTATTATCTTAAACAGCGAGGCTTTGTCAAGATTAACAAAGTATAATGTTTATATAATGTAGAATAAACCCGGGGAAAATGTTACGAATTACCACTGCATGGGCCTTGCGGGTGACCATTTACTTTATCTATCGAAGGTGAACTTCCACAAAGCTTACATCCACCAAGCTTTTTGATCTTAAGCTCATCTATTTCCATGGAAAGGGTATTTATCACAAGAAGGCGGCCGTCAAGGCTCTGGCCAATATTTAAGAGTTCTTTAATAGTTTCAAGCGACTGTATGCTTCCCACAATCCCTGCTACAGCGCCGATTATTCCTGCCTCTTGGCACGACGCGATTACGCCCTGTGGTGGAATCTCTGCGAAGAGGCACCTGTAGCACGGCCCGCCCAGGTGGGGTTTAAACACCGATACCTGTCCTTCAAACTGCAGTACCGCGCCGGAAATAAGGGTCTTTTTTTCAAAAAAACATCCGTCGTTTACTATATATCTTGTAGCAAAATTATCAGAGCCGTCGATTACTACATCGTAGTCTTTTATGATATCCCTTATGTTTTGCTCACAAATAAGCTCTGAATGCTCAATGATATTGATTTCAGGGTTTAGCTTGTTTAGCCTCTCCTTTGCTGAGCTTGTTTTAGTCCTGCCAATGTCGTCTGTTGAGTGAATTACCTGCCTTTGCAGATTGGATATGTCCACATTGTCAGAGTCTGCAATTCCAATTGTGCCAACTCCGGCAGCTGCAAGATAAAGCGCAGCCGGTGAGCCAAGCCCCCCTGCGCCTACGCAAAATACTTTTGCATCTAGGAGTTTCTTTTGACCCTCTCCGCCAATCTCTGGAATAAGGATGTTTCTGCTATAGCGGTAAATCTGGTTTTCGTTTAGTTCCCGGCTCATATATTTAGGTTAATCTACAACCTCTAATTTGTATTCAACAAACTGTGAGTCAAAGTCTTCCAGAACCCATGTTCTAAAGTTATCGAACTTTCCGCTCATTATGGAAAGGATGATATAAAACCAGTCCGGCCAGGCGCGTTCTCTGTCAAACTCAGACGGACGGGAAGGGTGGTCGGGGTGAGTATGGTATATCCCCATGATCTCAAGGCCGTTGTCCCTTGCCCATTTATCAGCATCATTAAATGATTCGGGGTCAAGCTCATAACGGTCATGGGCCCTTTCAGTATTGAGGTTAGTACAGATTTTAAACTCTGTAATGCTCTTGCCATCTCCTATCAATGCTCCGCAAACCTCATGCGGGAATCCGCTTTCAGAGTGTTCTATTATTTTGTCTAACGTAGCTTTTTTTATTGTTACCACCATAGTCCTCCGCTTAAATATCTTGTTCCGCTGTCGGGCATTAGAGCCACTACGCAGCCTGTCTTTAAAGTTTTAGCGCGCTGCAATGCTGCATGCATCACGGCTCCCCCCGAATGTCCTACGAATATTCCTTCTGTATCAAGAAGCTCCTTCATCTTTTCATATGCATTTTCTGTGCTCACGTTTATTATTTCATCAGGAAATGCTTCACTGTAAATCCCAGGCACTATGGACGTTGCCATGTGCTTCATGCCTTCCAGTCCGTGAAGGGATTCCTCGGGCTCTACAGCCAAAATGTTTATATCTTTGCTAATATTTTTAAGTCCCTGTCCTGTCCCCATTATAGTGCCGCTTGTGCCAATCGCTGCAAGAAAGTGAGTAACCCTGCCTTCTGTCTGATTCCAGATTTCGGGAGCCGTGGTCTCAATATGAGCCTGAGGGTTGCAGGGGTTATTATACTGATCAGGCATGAAATATTTATCGGGATTTTCTTTGAATAATTTTCTTGCTAGCATTATAGCGCCGTCAGAGCTTTCGAGCGGGTTTGAGTAAATTATATCAGCCCCAAAAGCCTTTAATATTTTCTTTCTTTCTTCGTTTACATTTTCAGGTATTACAAGCTCTACTTTGTATCCAAGAGCTGCACCTATCATCGCATAGGCAATGGCGGTGTTTCCTGAAGATGAGTCCATTATGATCTTGTCTTTTGTGAGTTTTCCCTTCTCTATGCCGTCTACAATCATCTTAAGCGCAGGCCTGTCCTTTACAGAGCCTCCGGGGTTAAACCACTCAGCCTTTATATACAGCTCCACTCCTGGCGCAAGCTGCTTTTCGTAATTTGTAAGTCTTATAAGCGGAGTGTTGCCGATAAGCTCTATTACATTGTGAACTGCGTTCTTGTTTTCGGGGGGATATTGAATCGCCTGATCTGATGTGCTCATTAATGCTTTTCTATGATTACTTTATAAAAATCCTGTTCTGATTTATCTATGCTTACCACTTTGTGCCCGTCTTCTTCTGCGCTTCTTGGTACATTCATAAGAGGCTCGCCTTCTCTAAGTGTAACCTCCAAAACCTGCCCCGCACCCATTGTTTCCAATTTTAGTTTGGTCTTTACAAATGTCATCGGGCAAATCTCGTTTGTTATGTCTATTCTTTCATCAATCATAATATCATCCTTACCACTCATCTTATTTAGTATAAGATTAATATTAAACAAAACAACTTACCATATTGGTTTTTTAAGACAATGTGTTGAAAATGATCTTTATGGATAAATGATATAATATAGTAGGGATATTGTTATGGTCGAATATTTAACTGTATATGTAGAATTACTCAATGAAGGTGTACCCTGTAGGAGGCCGGTTCCTGCATGTGAGGTGGAGCCAGGTGTCTACATACTTCACAAGACTTATAGTTATCATCCGGATGATGAGGAGTGGGAGTTTTTACCGGGTGATAAAGTGAGCTGCGAAGAACGTATTAGCAACGATGGTAAAAAAATTCTTGTTGCTATAACTCTAGTAGAGAAAAGAAAAAGAGAGTGGTGAAATATCTTCTCAAGGGGTGCGAAGATTCTTCGCAGGTACCCCTGAAGATTCTTCGCACTAAGGACTACACATATAAGGAATACACAGTAAGGAATGGGCAATATATTTAAAACTGGGGCAAAGATAAATCTAGGGATAATTTCTATTCCTATTCTTGCTATGGTTGCATCATTTATAGGCTTGAAAATGTGGGAAGCAAGCTGTGAGTCTGAGTTTTGGAAACAGTACTATTCACCTGATAAGGAGTGGAAAGTAGTTCTTACTAAAACTGATTGTTCACCATTCAATGAGCTTAGTTATGAAGGTGATATTTGCAGAGTTTATTATGTGCAAAATTGTTCTAATAAAAATATTTTTTCATTTTATGCGACTGATCAATTAGACAACCTTAGAAATGCAAGTGATTTATTAGAAATAGTCTGGAATGGTAATAGTAGCGTTTCAGTGATGTATGATAGCAGACTGTATTTCGATGACAGGCATTCAGTTCATAAAGGAATTAAGATTACATATCATAAGAAAGAGGAGTGATTGTGTTTTGTTCATAGAAATAAGTAGCTGGACTTCGGCAGCATTTACCTGACACCCAGGCAAATTTTACCCGGGTACCCAGGCAAAATTTGCCTACTAAGGACTACACATATAAGGAATACATAGTAAGGAATATTATTTTTAGGAGCTCGCATAGGACAGCAAAGTATACTAAGCTGAAACTATGCAAAAGAAGTTACTTAAGAATACAAAACTATCAAATAGTAAGATAAGCAAGCTAATACAAATGTTTGTATTGGAAGTGCCGGCATGTAAAGCG
>JBFFSH010000066.1:0-14492 GCA_041572575.1 Thermodesulfobacteriota bacterium | reverse complement strand
TCTTGCATGTCTTGTTTTTTCCATATTTTGCGTGTGAAAAAATTCGTGATATTTTTCCCACTGTTAATTGCCATGAATACCGCTTTATCATTGCTCTTTATCATATATACTACTCCTAACAACGTCTAATGCCCTAATCTAATACCTATACTGCCCCCATATGTAGCGTAATAGCGGCTATCTCTGTCGTGCCAGTCAAACTACATTCGACACCAATTGCAATCACGTTTGCTAACTAAAAATTGATATATAATCAGAACTGTTAATTTAAAAATGTGCAGGCTGGTTATTTTGGCATGTATATTGCTCTTCTAAAACTAAACCAGATATGTTAAGCAGTATCTTTATCGGAGGTAATTTCTATGAACGTTAACAACTATATTTTAATATTGTTTTTGGTATTGTTGATATTGCCTCTCTCCTGTAAAGACGAAATACCTGTTAAAGGCAGTTTTCCTAATGATATATCACTTGTAGATCATACCGGAAAAGAGTTCTTGTTTTCTGACCTCAAAGGTAAAGTTCTATTGGTTAGTTACATATATACAAATTGTCCGGATATATGCCATATAATAAATAAAAAAATGAATGTATTTAAATCACATATAGCAAGAGATTCAATTAGCAATGACGTTGTGTTTGTATCAATTTCTATTGATCCTCAAAATGATACACCTGAAAAATTAAGAAAACATATCCATCATATGAATTTTGATACATCAAACTGGTATTTTGTAACAGGAAATATCGGAAGCGTTTACAGATTAATTGCTAACGCAGGGATATTCCCTGTAAGAGAATCTAAACAAAATGACGCCGACAATGAAAATGCATATTTAAATTATATAATCTCTCATAGAGACAGAATAAGTTTAGTAGATAAAAACGGGAATATCAGAAAACATTACAAAGGAACAACCATGGATTCTGATATTATTCTGATGGATATGAAATCATTAATTTAGTTACCAATATTATTAATTCATTGTATTCACATAAGATAGTTACTTTAAAGCTATTTTCTAAACACTAAAATTACTATATATTATTAGAAGTTACGTAATTATGTTTAATTCAAGTAATACGTGCTTTAAAAGATTAATTCTGGGAGGATAATCATTAAAGAACGAAGAGCATACCCTAGGGTAGAAATACGTGAAGATGTTATGTTTGGTGTGAATAAACCCGCACGTTCAGGTAAATCCGAAAACCTTTCACCGGGTGGCATGTGTATTATATCAGATTCATACTTACCTCAAGGGTCTGACATAGTAATTGATATAAGTGTTAAGCACACGATTACAGATGGCAGTGAAACTTGGGAGAATATTACTGTTTATGGCAAGGTTGCCTGGGTAGACAGTCCTCCGGGTAACTATAGCAAAATGGGTATTGAATTTAGCAGCACAAATGAAAAACTGCACATGATATATGAGCATAAGAAATCTGAGATTTAACAGGCCATACTTATTTTACTCATTTATGAGTCCACTTCCATGGCGATGTATCTAAAAGGAAAGAAGCGTGTTAGGGTTGAATTATCAATGAAATCTTATTCGTAATAAGGGAGATAAATATGTCAGAATTAAATGATTCAATGAGAGAATTTTTAGCAGGCTGCCATTATGCCACACTGGCTACATTAAATGATGACGGTTCGGTTCATCAAACTCCTGTGTGGTATCTATTTAAAGATGGAAACTTTTATTTAACAACAGGATCATCGGGGAGAAAGGCTAGGAATCTTCTCAATCGATCAGAAGCCACCATATTGGTAGACAGCAGAAGAAACCAGGGTCATGAACGATGGGTGAGTGCTGTTGGAACTGCAGAAATCATTAAAGGCGAAAAATCTAAAGAGATAAACTCAAAGATCATAAGCCGTTATCTAACTAAAGAAGGTATGGACGATCCCAGAGTTGCTGGCGTATTTGAAGCATCAGGGGATGCTACTATTTGCATTACGCCGGATTCATGGAAGGCATTTGAATTCAGCACAGTCGACAAGCAATTTTTCGGCGGTATTTTAGGAGAAACTCCTGATAAGTGGTTTAATGTTGTGGATTAGATCGAATATAAATAACATAAAATTGACTGTCCTTAATTCTATGTTATTAAAGCCTATTTAGATTCATCTGCTACATTGCTTGCCACGTTCACTTTGTTCCATTTCGTTGCCGCCACTGTTCCCTGCCAAGCATAATCTATTGATTCACCGAGAATTCTTGCAGCCTCTTGAGGAGCATGAAATCCCATTGAATTTTCGGCAGCTATGAAGTCCAGCCGCCACTGTGCTTTGCGCTGCATATCAAGCGCCTTTTTTAACTGCACATCTGTTGCGCCTTCGGCCCTAGCTGTGTTGATAGCATCGAGCAGTTCCATAAGCGATGCTCCGGCTCGTTGCAGCAAATCAAAATTACGTTGTTGTATTCCGTCTACTCGTTCTTTTATTTCCTGCTCGGAAAATCTATGACAGGTCTGGCAGGCTCGGTTAATATTTAGAAGAGGGCTTCTCACCCAATGATCCGATACTTTGGTGGCGCCATCACGCATATAGGGCATGTGACAATCGGCACACCCAACTCCACTTCGCGCATGAATTCCCTGGCTCCATAACTCAAACTCGGGGTGCTGCGCCTTTAATATCTTTGCTCCCGTTTCCTTATGTGTGTAATCAAAGAATTTCCTTCCGTCACTTAGAGTCGTTTCGTCCCAGAATTTCTCCTGATCTTCCACCTTAAGTCCGTTACCCCAGGGGAATGTAAGTTTCATATCTGCGCCGCAGTAATATTCCACATGGCACTGCCCGCATACATATGAGCGCATTTCCGACCTGCTCGCATCTGTGTTGGGATTGTATGGTTCACTCTTTGAACCCTTTCTCCACTGCTCAATAGAAGGCAGGTGTGGCGTGGGAGCATCCGACTCAGCTAATGCCTGTATACCCTGAATAAAGCCCGGTCTTGTAACACGCAGTTCCATGGTTTTTGGTGAATGGCAATCAACACAGGATACGGGGTTGCCATGACCCATGTCATGTAATTGTTTATTGAGATCTTTATACGAATATTTATACGTCTGCTCGAATCCTTTTATTACATCGCCGTTTCCAAGCTTTTCGTAGAGCGGCATGATTGAAGCATGGCAATGCAGACATGATCCGGACTGGGGTTTTGTTTGGCGTTCTGTTTGCTCCTGATCTTCTAGCATATAAGCATGTCCGCGGCGGTCTCTGTAGTCGATGGAAAAAGCGTAACCCTTGAACATTCGCTTTAGCCACGGGTCCCTTTCTATTTTTTGTTCGGGAAGCGCTTCGCTTCCTCCATGGCCGCCAAAACGCGTGCGTGTAGCCACGCTGGTCTTTTTATATGAATCGTACTGCTTGGGCCAGTTGACTTTCCACTTTTCAGGGTCAGTATCAGTTTCAGTAACTTCAACAAGCCGGACAAAAGGATTTCTAGCTTCGACTTTCCGCTCAAAAATGTTCAGAAGTAAAGCTGTAATACCCGCAGTCAAAAGCGCTACTGTCACAACTATAACAGCGATTCCTGTTTTAGATCCAAATTTTGATGCTCCGCTCATTATTTAATACCTCCTGTCTCATGTGATTTTATGGGACCGCCCAGTCCCGTAGTTTCTCCGTGTCCGACCGCTTTATGGCACTTAACACATTTGATTGCATCGGGGGTTGCAGTACTGCCGTGGGTAAGATTTTCTGTTATACCCCTATGACAATCAATACAGTTGTTCTGCAATATAATGCTATTTTTCTCGGTTATCATTATAGGTTCGTGGAAATTTTGAAGTGTAAACGCTTTGGAATGATGATATCCGTTTACAGCTTTGGATATGTATTTGTTAACAAAATCATGAGGCAGGTGGCACTGGACGCAAGTGGCCGCTGTGTGGTGGCTTGCCTTTTGCCATGAATCATACTGAGACTGCATAATGTGGCAGTTAACACAAGACCTTGGGTCTTTACTCAGATATGAAAGGCCTTCTCCGTAATACATAGTATAACTCCCAAGACCGATCAAAGCCCCTACAGCAATAGATAGGATTATTGCTCTTTTCTTCATAGTCATAACAGGATCTACACAAACACGCTTTTTTAATAACGCTGATAAGGCTTTTAATTCAATCAACCACGATACACTCTGGATGATATGCCATAGAACATAGCGAGTCAAATATTGGAAATAATGTGTATACTATATTACTAATCTGATGCTGCTTTTTTATAAGTTCAGGTCAAAAGGTCTAAGGTTTAGGGTCTAACAAAAAATATATGACCAGATGTAAAAAAATAAGATTATAATAATAATAATGACAAAGAAACTACCTGAATATGATCATATGGTTGAAATAAAAGAAGACGAAAAAAAGATCTATGTTTTTAGAATCTATAAAAAATCAAAGAAAAAACAACTTTTTACTTGTTATGAATTACCGGCTAAATCTTTTGATGAAGATAAAAAAGCTTTCCAAGAATTTGCTAAAATTCTGGGGGAAAACTTATTAATTGATTCTCCTACTGCAAGAAAGTTGTTTGGTATATAAAAGAAAGAGAGGGTAATCCTACCCCTTCTTTTTCTTAACCATATCCGGTTTTGTTCTCTCCGGAATTCTGGCGGCTTTTCTGGATAGTCCTCTTAGGTAGTAGAGCTTTGCTCTTCTTACTTTACCAAGACGCTTAACCTCTATTTTTTCAATAAGCGGGGAATGAAGCGGGATGATCCTTTCGATTCCTATGCCGTATGAAATTTTTCTTACGGTAAATGTTTCTCTAAGGCCGCCATTTTTCTTGGCAATTACAACGCCTTCAAAAATCTGAATACGTTCTCTGTCACCCTCTTTAATCTTATAATGTACGGCAACTGTATCGCCGGGTCTGAACTCCTCGGCGTTTTCTCTCAATAATGGCTTCTCAATTTCGCTTACAATACCCACTTTACTTACTCCTTTTTATATTTTCACACTGCAAAGTCTGTCAAGGATTATGCTTGCGGCACTCCTTACTGACAGATGATTAAATATTTCACTTCCAACAACAGGCTTTAGATTATAATCAGAACCCTCAATGATTTCTCTTATGAGTCCATAACCTGTTCCAAAAAGCAAAAGGAACGGATTTGAATCACTTTCGATTGTCTCTCTCATTTCCAAATACCCTGTCATCTTATCACTATACCTTGCGTCTGTTACTATAATTTTTGGCTTTGAGCCTTCTAATTTTTCAATCGTTTCTATTGTATCAGAAAGGCTCTCCGAAATATACGTATATTCCAGCGATTCCTTTCTGCTCGTGTTGTATTCATATCCCTTACCCTTTGTCCAGTGTTCCATCACAGTGCGGATCAGATCCCTCTGCTCTGCTACAGGATGAACAAGGTAAAACCCTTTAACCCCGTAAGTTCTTCCCGCTCTTGCCATATCAAGAACATCGATGTTGGTAAAGGATGTTTTTACAACATCAAGCCGTTTATTGTATACGGGATAATGCACTAATGCAATATACAAATTACTGTTTTTTTCAAGTTTTCTCTTAAGGTTATCTACAGTATTTATATCGTCTAATTCCAGTATATTTCGGTCGATAAGGTCTGGTCTGCTGGCAAAAGTCTTCTCTATACTCTTTTGTCTTCTCCAGTCACCAATCTTGCCATGATCCCCTGATAGCAGTACCTCAGGCACTTTTGAACCCTCAAATTCCTCTGGCCTTGTGTACTGTGGATACTCAAGCAGGCCTGAGCTGAATGATTCATCCACTGTGGACTGATCATTCCCAAGCACTCCTGGGATGTATCTTGCTACCGAATCTATGATGGCCATGGCGGCATACTCCCCGCCCGAAAGCACATAGTCGCCAATCGATAGCTCCATGTCAACGTATTTTTCCTTTATCCTTTCATCCACCCCTTCGTACCTGCCGCATATGAATATGAGGGTTTCATAGTCGGCTAAATCCTTTGCTATTTCATTGTTAAATGTCTTACCCCCGGGGCTTAGCAGGATTACCTTGCTTTTATCGTCCGAGTTAGTTACGTCTTTTAGAGCTGCTGCAATGGGCTCCGGCTTCATTACCATCCCTGAGCCTCCGCCGTAGGGTCTGTCATCCACCATCCTGTGTTTATCTGTGGTGTAGTCTCTTATATTATAGGTGTTTATATTCAGCAAGCCCGAGTCTGCAGCTCTCCCAATAACGCCTGAGGATAACACGCCTTCAAACATCTCCGGGAATATTGTAAGTATATTAAACTGCATTTTTTATAAGACGCTCTAATTAGTTTTGGTAATTATTAGTATTAAAGATCAAAAGTCCAGAGGGGGGTTATATTAATAATGTATTTTTTATAGATCAAGAAGCCCGGGCGGGGGATCGACCACTATCTTCTTATTATCAATATCCACCTCTACGAGTATCGGCTCTATAAAAGGAATTAAAACTTCTTTGCCGCTAGTAAGCTGGGCTTCAAGCAGCTCCTGCGGCCCTGAGTCGTTTAATCTTATTACCTTTCCAAGAAGGTTATTATTAGTATCAAATACTTCCAGTCCCTCAAGCTCATAGTAATAAAACTCATCTCCTCCTGCAGGCTCTATTTGAGAGTCATCCACAAACACTTCGGTTCCCTTGAGTTTATCTGCTTGCTCAATACTGTTTACTCCCTGCAGTCTTATCACGGCATGTTTACCCGATAGAGAATGACCCTCTATATTATACTTGGTAAATTCTTCAGTATCCCCGTCCTGTATGTATAGAGATTCTATAAAGTCCAGGTTTGATGTGTCACCACTATAGATGATTAGTCGCACTCCTCCGGCTAATCCGTGTGACTTTGAAATAACTCCGTAAGGGATAAACCCCATGAAAGGTTCTTTGTCTTAAGGTTATTCTAGGATTTCTAATACTGCTCTTTTTTTAGCCTTTGCAGCAGCAGCGCCCAGGATAGTTCTTATGGCCTTTGCGGTTTTACCCTGTTTGCCTATGATCTTACCCAGATCTTCCTGTGCTACCTTTAATTCCAAAACAGTTGTCTGTTCACCTATTACTTCCTTTACCTCTACCTGATCAGGACTATCAACGAGTGACTTAGCGATATAACTAATAAGCTCTGTGTGCTTTTCCATAACAATAACCTCCTGTAAAACAGCAATAGTATGTATTTCTACAATTAGTCAGAAACTAACCCTGTATACCAGAAATAATTTTTTGTACCCTGCCGGAATATTGCGCGCCCTTAGACACCCAATCATCTATTCTGTCTTTCTTAATCTCTATTTTGTTGGGCTCGGTTCTTGGATCGTAATGTCCAAGGATCTCAAGAAATTTACCGTCTCTAGGTGCTCTGGAATCAGCCGCTACAATACGGTAAAACGGCCTCTTCTTTGAACCCATTCTCATAAGTCTTATTTTAACCAATTCAAAAAACCCCCTTAGTGCTTTTCGCTTTATTTTAAAACTTCATTAACCTCTGTGCTAGTTTACCCATATTTCCCATGTTTTTCATCATTTTTCTCATTTTAGCATAATTTTTCATCATTCTGTTAACATCGGGCACACTGGTTCCGCTTCCTGCGGCAATCCTTTTCCTTCTGCTTCCATTGATAAGAGTATGGTCCCTTCTCTCTTTTTTGGTCATGGAATTGATAATGGCAATTGTCTTATCAATCTCTTTTTCGGCCATTCCCATAGCCTTTGGATTTTTGGTAAGGTCTTTTATGCCAGGCACCATCCCGGCCATTTCTTCGAGTGAGCCCATCTTTCTCATAGCAAGCATGGATTCTTTGAAGTCCCCGAGAGAAAACCTGTTCTTGAGGATTTTCTTTGCCATCTTTTCAGCTTTTTCTTCTTCGATGGCAGTCTGTGCTTTCTCTATGAAAGTAAGTACGTCACCCATGCCCAGAATTCTAGAAGCGATCCTGTCTGGATGAAAGACTTCAAGGGCGTCTAATTTCTCACCCGTTCCAAAAAACATTATGGGCTTGCCGGTAACAGCCTTAATGGACATTGCCGCACCCCCGCGGGCATCACCGTCCATCTTTGTGAGTATTACGCCGCTTATGTCCAGGGTATCATTGAAGCTTGATGCTACGTTTACGGCGTCCTGCCCCGTCATGGCGTCTGCTACAAAGTATATATTGTGAGGATTAAGCCCGTTTTTAAGCTCAACAAGCTCATTCATTAGCTCTTCATCAATATGCAGCCTACCCGCAGTGTCAATAAGCATCACGTCATATCCGCCTGTAAGTGCGGCATCACGGGCCTGATTGCAGATGTCAAGCGGCTTCATATCGGCCGAGCTGTCAAACACGCCGAAACCTTCAGAGTCTGCAAGTACCTTTAGCTGATCGATAGCAGCGGGTCTGTAAATATCAGCCGGTACGAGGTATGGATTTCTTTTATGAGTATCTCTTAAGTATTTTGCAAGCTTTGCAATTGATGTCGTTTTACCAGAACCCTGAAGCCCCACGAGCATAAACACTACGGGCGGGGAGGCATGCAGGTCAACCTCTGTAGTCGCTTCACCGAGTACTTTAACCAGCTCTTCATTTACAATCTTTACAAACTGCTGGCCCGGGTTTAGCTTTTCACCCACTACGGTGCCAAGCGACCTTTCCCTCACAGAGTCTATAAAACCCTTTACCACCTGAAAGTTTACATCGGCCTCCAGGAGGTTTAGCCTTACCTGACGCAGGGTCTCTTTTATGTTGTCTTCGGAGATTCGGGATGTACCCCTTATCTCTTTTAACGAATTGCTAAGTTTATCGGATATTCCTTCAAACATTCTTATTCTATATAAGCATCAATTTTAAAGAGTCAAATTGTGCATAACTCATATAAATTGTCAATGATCCCAACTAATTATCGGCAGTTATCCTATTAGTTTAAATCATTATGTTTAGAAATGGAATAAGAGCAAGAAAACCAGTTACGGTCTTACGGTCACCCGTTCCACCATAGACCCTAACCCTTTGACCCGAAGACCTGAAGTGATAATATTTAGAAAACAGCGAGATACTATTTCAGATTGATATATCTGCTGTTTTTACTTCCGGATAAACTACCAGTTAGATAAACATCCTTTCTTTCGGTTGCGCTTTCAATGTGTTTTATATGCTCTTCGCTTCCTGTAATGGCAATAATCTCATTACCATCTGTATGTAAAAAGTGGGCGTGAGGCCTGGCACTGTAGCAGGGTTTGTTTGTAAGCTTATATTTCATATATGATTTTTTATAATCTGGAAACAGGCAGTAGATCGTCCCTTTTACCTTTTCGGTCTTGCCTTCATCGATATACTTTGCAGCTCCTGCCATCATATGTAACGCCCTTTTGTGACCATGCAGCGTGCCCGTAACTTTTGATCCATCAGCACTCCCATTCGTCTCTTGGGGGCGTCGTTTAGTTTGTCTATATAGTTTTGCGCGCCGCTTATCGTGTATATCTCATTTTCCAGATTAACAAGCGCTATACTGCCGGCACATTGGCTGAATTCTGCCTCTATTTTTATGTTTCCTTCATCGTCGGGTGCTATGCAGATTAGATAGCCTTCTATATTCTGCGTCTCTAGAGCGCTTAGAGAATAAATTCCAAAAAAAAGGAGAGAGACTGCAATAAATAATATCCCATGAAACTTTCTATCTTTCTTTCCCATAGTTTCTTTCCCCCTGGATAGTTATTTTGAAAATATTTATACCTATTATTTTAAATCATTATGTTTAGAAATGGAATAAAGGTATTCAAACCATTTAGGGTCTTACGGTCAGCCTATGTACACTAGACCCAAATCCATTGACCTTTTGACCCGAAGCTTTTGGGTGAAGGCTTACTGGTTACTTTGTATAAGTTAATAAAATGCTTCTATAAAGGGCAAAACTCCCCCGTTCGAGGTTTATTTGCTAAATCAGATTTCTGGAAAGAGCCTGTACGCTACTCTGACTTTGAATCTTTTTTCGTAGAAAGACCTAGAGGAATGTAGAGCGGGCATGAACCCAGAAGGCTTGTGCCTACGAAAACGACGGCAAGAACCATTAGAATTATTCCCAGCGTGCCGCCGATAGTGCCCGTGAAATACAGCGCAAATATGACTATGGCCACCAAAATCCTAACACCCTTATCAGCTGTTCCCATATTTTGTTTCATCTCGTTAAACCTCCTTTTATATACTGGAATTAAACCTGCCTAAAAAAGCCATTTTACAAGATAAACGATACCCGTGACTAAGGCTGCGCACAGCACGCAGACGATAATTAGTTTAGCTATTTTTGTGCCGGTTTCAGACATTTAGTCTCTTATATAATTATACAGGATAAATTTGTTGGATGCGTGAGGTTTTATTAAGTTTCAGAAGGTTACCCAGTCTCTGCCTTTCTTTTAGGAAGCACCCAGTTTTCTCTTGGGTAGTGGCATGTGTAGCCGCTTGGGTAGCGTTGCAGATAGTCCTGATGCTCAGGCTCAGCCTCCCAGAAGTCTCCCGCGGGTGCAACCTCCGTTACTACTTTGCCGGGCCATATTCCAGATGCGTCCACATCTGCAATCGTATCAAGCGCAGTCTGTCTCTGTTCATTAGATGTATAGAATATCGCAGAGCGGTATGAGCTTCCTCTGTCATTTCCCTGTTGGTTAGGTGTGCTTGGATCATGAATCTGGAAGAAGAATTCCAGGAGTGTTCTGAAACTTATCACATCGGGGTTAAAGAATATTTCAATGGCTTCAGCATGTCCTTCGTGGTTTCTGTATGTAGCGTATTGAACAGTGCCGCCGCTGTAGCCCACACGAGTAGAAATTACTCCGGGCAGTTTTCTAATAAGATCCTGCATTCCCCAAAAGCAACCACCTGCAAGCACTGCGCGTTCTGTAGTATTGCTCATATTTTTATCCCTCCTGCTTTGGATAAATTTTAATATATTAATTATAACCTTTTATTCAAGGTTAGAGGTGGGGTTTAGATTAATAGATGCAGATTTATAGCATTTAACCAGAAAGAACTATCTTTCATTAAGTTCTTTCATTGTAGCTGCCATTCTTTGGATTACGGTGTAGACTGAGAAGATGAGCATGACTATTAGGGCAAATTTTAGAAGGTAGTCTCTGCCTTCTAGTTTCAGAGCGTCTGTAACAAGATTTCCAACGAAGTTAAAGACCGAGAATAGCCCCAGATAAACCACTCTTTCGGTTCTTTGCATTATTCCCACATCACACTTTGCTCCAAGCCCTTCGGCACGAGCCTTAGCGTAGCTTACCATCATTGTAGAGCTTACGATTAGAAGCACTACGTATATAAATACTGTACCCTGAAAGTAGCCTAAAAGACCAAGATATATAAAGGCTTCAGCAATTCTGTCCAGGCATGAATCAAAAAAAGCTCCCGCCTCACTGCTTAGGTTTTGTGCACGTGCTACCCTGCCGTCAAAAATATCAAATGTAGAGCCTGAGAGCATTAAAAGACCTGCCAAAAATATCAGACCGAAATAAAAAAAGAGCCCCGAGATCATGGATACTATCAAAGAAGATACCGTAAGGACGTTTGGATGTATTTGCTTATCAATCAGATAATCTTCAATCGGGCGGATAAGAAGAAGCCACCAAGTCTTAAGCCCAAGCCCCAGTAGTTTGGAATCACTTGGCGCTGCATTGTTCTTTGCTCTGTCTGTTACTTCTTCTGGTACGGTGTTCGTCATTTTATTTACAGTGGTGATAACTCAAAATGATGGTAGATTGTAGCTGAATTATAGTGAAATGAAAATATATGTAGTAATAGAAACTATCAAAATATAATTTTTGTCCAGGTATAAAGTTATATGAGTGCTAAAAAAGTGATAAAAGCAGACAGTCCGGATGCTGTAAAAAGGACAGTTGAAATACTTAGCAGCGGTGGAGTGATAGTGTATCCCACTGATACTTTGTACGGACTTGGTGCGCTAGTATCCAAAGAGCAGGCAGTGCAGAGGATATTTGAAATAAAAGGCAGAAAGCCTGAAATGTCTCTACCTGTGCTTGCAAAAGATTTTAAGATGCTTCAGGACTATGCTCAGGTACCTGAGAAGTATAAAGAAATGTTACAAAAATATATGCCAGGGCCTTTTATGGCGATTTTGAAACTAAAACAATATTTAAATCCGATAATTACAGGCGGAAGGGACACGATTGGGATTAGAATTTCTAATAATAATTTTGTTATTCAGTTAATGGAAAATCTTGATGAACCCCTTATTTCCACAAGCGCAAATTTGAGCGGGACTGGTAATATGTACGATATCTCCCAGATAATAAGTGTTTTTGGCAATATGGTTGATCTTGTAATCGACTCTGGTAGTATAAGCGCTTCTAAAGGTTCTACTATTGTGGATTTTACTCTAACCCCTCCGGAGGTCTTAAGAGAGGGTGATCTTGAAAAGGCTCGATTAGCAAAATATCTTACGAATTAAAGGAGAATCTCTTAAATTATGGCAACAATATCCGGTTTTCATGGCTACAGATATAACCCCGAAGTTATAAGGAATTTTGATGAAGTTCTTGCTCCTCCATACGATGTTATAAGCTCTGAGCAGAGGGATGAGTTGTATGAAAAGAGTATAAATAATGTAGTAAGAATCATCCTTACAAAGGGTGAAGGAGATGCAAAGTACAAAGAAGCCGCAGATACATTTAACAACTGGATCAAAGACAAGGTGCTGATAAGAGACGAGGAGCCTTCAATCTACGTCTACCAACAGGTTTTTGAAGAAGGAGGTAAAACCTATAAAAGAAAAGGTTTTATATCGGCTGTTAAAATAGAAGATTTTGAAAACAAACAAATCTTTGCGCATGAAAGAACATTCTCCCACCATAAGGCTGACAGACTAAAGCTCATTACGGCTTCAAAGGCAAACCTGAGCCCAGTGTTTTCAGTCTTTTCTGACCCTGATCATGTGATCAATCTGGCGCTTAAAAATTCTTTGTTTGATTATCCGCTGTTTAAGAGTACGGATAATGACGGGGTGGAAAATTATTTGTGGAAAGTATCCGATTCTGATCTGCTATCGTTTCTTGCAGAAAAGTTCCAGGAAAAGAAGCTTCTTATAGCAGATGGTCATCACAGGTATGAGACTGCTATTAACTACAGGAATCTCAGAAGAGAACAAAACCCTGAAGGAAATGGAAATGAACCATACGAATATGTAATGATGTTCCTGGCTTCAGCTGAGCAGCCGGGGCTTATAGTAAAACCAACATACAGGCTAATTGGAAATCTAACAGAAGACCGAGCTTCTGAAATTCTTGGAAAAATTGAAAATGATTTTGATGGTGAGAAACTGGACATTAAAACAGGTATTAATAAAATAGGAAAGAGCGAGTATGGAGTAGTGACTCAGGGGCTTGATAAACTTAGTAGAATCAAAGATTTAAAAGGCAATGAAAGTAGTGAGCTTGGAGTTGTTAAACTTCATGATCAACTGCTTGATTCTATACTCGAAGATGAATCTGTTAGTTATAAGTATACGAAATCTCTTGATGAAGTAATGGAGCTTTTAAAAGACAAGACATATCAGCTTGGGTTTATACTTCCTGAAATAGATGCAGTTGATATTCTTGAATTTGCAGAGTCTGGCAGAAGACTTCCTCAAAAGACCACATATTTCTATCCAAAAGTTTTATCAGGACTTGTTTTTAATCTGCTGGATTAGAACGAGATATTAGATAAAACTCTTTTTTTAATAGATTTTTTCTGAAATAAATATATATTTCATTAGATATATATCTTACGTTTGGATGATGATTAAGTGACACAATTAATATTAATAATAGCTGCAATCTTTTTGCTTAGCCTATTTTTTGGTATTTCTAAATCTCTCTCAGCTCTTAGGAAAATGTCAGAGCAGTACTGGGGGAACGTACAGTCACAACTTTTTAGAAAGTATGACCTTATTTCAGTTCTTAGCGATTTTATCAAAAACCATACAGATATAGATAAAGACACAGAAGATAAATTAACTGAAGCCAAGTTGAAGGCTATGCAGTCTTATTCGCCGTTTCAAAAATCCATGACAGAGAAGCCTCTGGACGATTGCATTGAAGATATTCTTAAAATAACTGAAGCCGATGAAAAACTTGCCACCGATGAGAAATTTCAAAGGATAAGAGACGATATAAGTGAAGTACAAAAAGAACTCTTGATGTCTTCCAGTTACTATAATGCAATTATTAGAGATTATAATTCCAAAATAAGTTCATTCCCATCGAGTTTTGTAGCAAGGTTATTCGGTCACTATAGTAAAGAAACATTCGATCTTGAGATAAACCTGCAGTCCTTAAATAAAAAAAGGTAGCAGATTCCTTTGCTGCTAAATACCTCGTTTACAATATAAATTTTAGATAAAAAAAGGCGGGCTACTTAAATAAATAGTAACCCGCCCTGTTTGATTTTAAATAAATTATCTTACTTGTTTAACAAGTGTTATATCTGTCTCATAGAGACTACATCATGCCGCCCATTGCTCCGGGATGCATTCC
>JBFFSH010000065.1:0-14746 GCA_041572575.1 Thermodesulfobacteriota bacterium | reverse complement strand
TAAGCTTATGTTCGGTCTTAATCTAAGAGATATAGATTGCGCATTCAAGGTGTTTCCCACTCAGGCATATCAACAAATAAAACCAATAATCTCAGATGGTGCTCTTTTTAGTACAGAGTTTATTATAAGACTACTTAATAAGGGTTATGGTATTAAAGAAATTGCCGTAAATCATTATCCAAGATTAAAAGGCAGTCAGTCGGGAGCAAATATTAGTGTAATTTTAAAAATGTTTGCTGAGTCCTGGAATTTGAGAAAAATTCTAAATTCGTGAGAGTTGACTTCTTATTAGCATCTCATATAATTTATTTAATACTATAGTAGGATGGTGACCTTAGTAATGCATAGAACTAAAATATCTGTAGTTGTTGTATCCATATTTTGCTTATCTTTAATATTTACAGCCTGTGGAGGAACAAGTGACTCTGAACTGAATAACAGTGTTGTTAGTGGAAAAGTTGAGGGAATATTGATTTCAAAAGAGGTAAAGAAACAAAATAGAACAATATTATCCTCTATATTAGATAAACTCTCATTTTTAAAGGAATTAAATGCTCAATCTGCTGGTGTACTTGTAAATGTTTTCAAAGACGGAGTTTTAGTACAATCAACTGTTACAAACAGTGATGGTAATTTCATAGTTTCTACTTCGGGGCTTGTAACTTTTGAATTCAGATTCGACGGACAGAGCATATTTACAGATGTGATTATTCCCGAAAATAATGTAATCACATATAATGTTACGCTTGATTTTAATAATGACCTGGTGCTTCTCAATCAGTTAGATATTGGTATACAGTGTGAAGGTGGAGTTACACAGATAAATCGTGATATACATATAAACGGGCAAGGTGGCGATTGTATAAAAGCTGAAAATGACTGTAATTTAATCATCAATTCTAACATGATTACTCTAGAGCAATGCTCAAATTGTATTAAGACTGAAGATGAATCTTCAGTATCTATTAATACTAATGAGGTATTATGCGACTCAGAAGAGGATGGGATTGATGCAAATGATGACTCCGATGTGGATATAAATGGAGATATAGTAGAAATTATCAGTGATGAAAACGGTGTAGACGCAGATGATAACTCTTCAGTAGACATAGAGGGGACTGATTGTATTATAGAGGGAGCTCAGGGTGATATATCAACCGATGAGGGTGCCGAAGTAAATACAGACTGTGAAGTGCTAAATGATGACCCTTCAGACAGCCCTAGCGACAGCCCATCAGATAGCCCCAGCGACAGTCCTTCGGATGGCCCGAGTGACAGCCCATCAGATAGCCCGAGTGACAGTCCTTCAGATAGCCCAAGCGACAGTCCTTCGGACGGCCCAAGTGACAGCCCATCAGATAGCCCCAGCGACAGCCCATCAGATAGCCCCAGCGACAGTCCTTCGGATGGCCCCAGCGACAGTCCTTCGGATGGCCCGAGTGACAACCCCTCTGATGGTCCGACTCCTCCTCCTTAGGTAATAAGCATAACAACAATATATAACTAACAATTAATTAAACACAGGGGAGATAATTGATAATAATTATCTCCCCTTTTTTATATCTTCTTTATGAGTATTATTTCCATAATGTCCGGTAAACGAAATTACAATAAACTCTTAATTGTATTTATTACTCTACTTTTTTTCGGATTTATTCTTAGACTTTACTTATCTCAGTTTCTGACTTTTTATCCTGATCTCATCATCTTTAAAAAATGGGGAGAGGGTGCATTAGAAGTAGGATTCAGCAATTTCTATTCTGAGTACTTTTGTGACTATATGCCGGGATATATATTTATATTAGCATTAATTGCTAAGATAAACCTGTACCTTAAAGACGTTCCCTATGAGATTTTATACAAACTGCCGGCTAATATATCTGACCTTTTAATTGCAGTATTGATATATATAACAGCTAGTAATTTTGTAAAAAAAGAATATGCGATATTTGCAGCAATACTGTTTTTCCTAAATCCGGCAGTATTATCTAATTCTACCCATTGGGGACAGGTGGATACGCTCAATGCTCTTCCACTTGCTGCCGGAATATTATTTCTGATTAATAAAAGAATATTCCTTGCTGGTGTATTTTGTACAATATCATTTCTAATTAAGCCACAGGCAATAGTATTTTCACCTTTAATTTTAATGATTGTTTATGTGTTTAGCTGCAACTTAAACAATCCTGTATTAAAAAAGCAGTTTGGAATTGGTATAGCTAAACTCGGTTCAGCATTTGTTTTAACATGCTTTATTATTGCTCTTCCATTTGTATATCAAAATATAGACATTATTACAGATGTTTTTACAAAGCCCGCAGTCTTTATATATGAAAGGTTTATAGGCTCGTATGGAAGGCATCAATTTGCATCTATGCATGCTGTAAATTTCTGGGGGATGTTTGCAATGTGGAAGAGTGATCAAACTCTATTTCTAAACCTTACATATCAAGCCTGGGGTACAGTATTATTTTTAATTTTCTTTATATCTATTCTCATCGGATGTTTTAATAATTTAAGAAAAACAGCACTTACAGATAGAAATAATCTTTTTGTCATAGTCTTTGAAACCGTGTTTCTGATCTCATTTGCAACCTATCTGTTTGTTACACGCGCACATGAAAGGCATATGCTTATGCCCATAGTGCTGCTTTCTTTCTTAATAATAAGATATAAAGAATATATTATTTATCTGACTGTTCTAAGCGGGATTTATGTTTTTCAGATGTTCTGGGCTTATAAAAGGCTAATTACAGATTACACCACATTTACACATAATTTCTTTACTCCATTGATATATTTTCTAGGTTGCATTCTCATATTGGTGTTTATTTTCATGCTGATTGATTATCTGAAAAAATCTGGAGCAGTATCTGATTTAGTGAAATTTGTTAAACATATCTGTGTTAAATATAAAAATAATCTTATAAGTAGAAATATAAAGACGGTCATCCTGGTATCAGCTGTTATCGTGGGTTTTTTAGTCAGAATAAATGATGTGGGATATCCTGATAAATTTATGTTTGATGAAGTCTATTATGCATTCACTGCACAGGAGATTACAAAGGGTAATTTGTATGCTTGGGGCAAGGATTACAGTTATCCAGGTATAAACGAGTTTGAATGGACACACCCGCCTCTTGGAAAAGAGATCATAAGTCTTGGAATTCTTGTATTCGGTGACAGCCCATTTGCCTGGCGGATATTTCAGGTCTTGTTTGGTGCTGCTGCAGCAATGTTGATATTTCTTCTTGCAAGAAATATTTTCAATAGCGTGAACATTGGTATGTTTTCAGCAATATTATATCTGCTTGATCCTTTCCCATTTGTGCTAAGCCGAATTGCAATGGTCGATATATTCCTTTTCGTATTTCTAATTTCGGCCTGCCTGTTTACTGTTAAATATTTAAGGAAAGAAAATAATAAATTTCTTTATCTTTCAGGTATATTCTTAGGGCTTGCAGTATCTGTAAAATGGACTGCTCTTTCATTTAATCTTTTTATTCTCATTTGTTTGTTCATATCGTATTTATATAAAAATAAAGATAAGAAGATAGAAATAAAGCCCGCTAGTCAAAAACTTTTACTACTCACTTTATCTTTAGTATTTATACCTATTGTTATCTATATATTAAGCTACATCCCGTTTTTTATTTACAAGCAGTCATTTTCTGAATTTATTGCGCTTCATAAATCGATGTTAAGATATCATGAAAGTGTAAAAAATCCCCATAATTATCAGTCCGCCTGGTGGTCATGGATTCTGGTTTATAAGCCTTTACTGCTTTATTTTGAAAAGGTAGGAAGGCTGCGTGAATACATATATACGATTGGTAATCCTGTCATATGGTGGACTGGTATTGCAGCAATAATAGCAGCAATTATTCAGATCATTAGAACCAGGTCATATCCATTAATATTTGTAATATCGGGAATGTTTATTTCATGGCTTCCGTGGATACTTTCACCAAAAAAAGTAATATTTATATATCACTTTCTGCCTACTCTTATGTTTTTATACATCCTAGTTGCATATTTTATAGACAAGATCTGGAGCATATCAACCAAGGGTAAAATGATTGTACTATTATATTTCTTCCTTTCACTATCAGCATTTGTTTATCTATTTCCGATACTTACAGCAGAGACTATTAGTGTGAAGGAGTTTAACAACCTTCTCTGGTTTAAGGTCTGGAAATAGTATTATTAATAAAATACTCAGGAAATAGTAAATTTCTTATCCAAACTGTATGTCCAGAATCATCATGAGTATAAAACCCAGTATAGTGCCGGATGTTGCTAAATCAGTGTTTCCAGAGCGTTGAGATTCAGGTACCAGTTCTTCAATAACCACAAATATCATAGCGCCTGCGGCAAATCCCAGTGCGTAGGGGAGTATGGGGTTGATGTATAGCACCGCAGCGGCTCCGATACATGCTGCAATCGGCTCAACTACTGCAGAAAGTTGTCCGTAGTAAAAGCTTTTAAGTCTGGACATACCATCCCTTCTAAGAGGCATTGATATTGCCAGACCCTCAGGCATATTCTGTATTCCTATTCCAAGGGCAAGGGTTACTGCAGATGCAAGAGTGGCGCCTTCAAATCCCGTGGCTAGGGCGCCAAATGCTACACCTACTGCTAGACCTTCGGGTATATTGTGCAAAGTAATTGCAAGGACAAGCAAGATGTTTCTTCTCCAGTGAGTCTTTAAGCCTTCAGCTTCTGCAAGCGGGAAGCCAAGGTGAAGGTGGGGAATAATTTTATCTGCTACTCTTATAAAAGCTGCGCCAAAAAGAAAACCAACTGCTGCGGGTACCCACGGCAGTTCATACCTTGATTCTGACATATCTATTGAAGGAATAAGAAGAGACCAGACGCTTGCAGCAATCATTACTCCGCCTGAAAGACCTAAAGAAAAGTCTAATAGTTTTTTGTTAATACTCTTTGTTACAAATACTACAGATGCACCTAGTGCAGTCAGAAACCAGGTGAAGCAAGTTGCAATGAGTGCTTGATATATGGGATTTAACTCAATAAAATATTGTACCATTATCTATTAATATCTTTATTTTGGTTATAGATTCTTTAAACAATCCACTATTTACCAATAAGCACTTTAAATTCATTCTCATCTATGATGGGAATATCGAGTTTCATAGCCTTATCATACTTTGACCCAGGGCTCTCGCCAGCAATAACATAACTTGTCCTTTTTGTGACTGATGAAGTGACCTTGCCTCCTTCATTTTCTATGATTTCCTTTGCTTCGTCTCTAGTGTAGTTTTCTAAAGTGCCTGTGAGTACAAAGGTTTTACCGGCTAATTTATCACCCTTTGCTTTTTGTGAATAAATTATTTCAACGCCGCCACCGAGCATCTTGTTTATCGAATTAACATTACTCTCAATACTAAAGAAATTTACGATGCTTTTAGCTATTTCCGGGCCTACTGAATCTATTTGCTCTAACTCTTGTACACTTGCATTCATAAGTGAATCTAAGTCTCCAAAATTTTCAGCTATAACCTGAGACATCCTCTGGCCAACATGCCTTATACTTATAGCGTTTAAAAATCTGTCGAAAGGTATCTTTTTATTTTTCTCAATTTCATTTATCAGGTTTTCAGTAGACTTATCAGCAAACCTTTCAAGATTAATTATATTTTCCTTTTTAAGATAAAATATATCTGACGGGTCTTTTATTACTCCTTGTTCTAGGAACTGAACTACAATCTTTTCACCAAGACCAACTATATCAAAGGCTCTTCTTGATGCCATATGTTCTATGCGTCCCTTAATCTGATCCGGACATGAAAGGTTGGGGCAGTAATAGTATGCACCTTCCTTTTCTATGGGTGTTTTACAAGAAGGGCAATTAGATGGCATTTTAAACTTCTTTTCTTTGCCGGTTCTCTTCTCAGGTATCGATTTTACTATTTGAGGAATCACATCACCCGCTCTTTCTATAAGAACCGTATCACCCTTCCTAACATCTTTTTGCATAACGATGTCTTCAGTATGAAGTGAGGCATTACTTATGGTAACTCCGGCAATTACAACCGGCTGCACTTTTGCAAGCGGTGTAATAAGCCCCATCCTTCCAACCTGAACAATAATATCATTTACAACTGTGGTTGCCTGCCGTGGTTTAAATTTATATGCAACTGCCCACCTTGGATATTTAGCAGTCGATCCAAGTTCTCTTTGATATTTCTTGTCGTTAACTTTTATTACAACACCATCTGCATCATAGGGAAGGTCGTCCCTGGAGTTTTCTATCTCGTGATGATATGAGATTGCACCTGAAATATTGTCAAACTTGGCTATTCTAGCATCGATCTTAAAACCCCATTTTTTAATATTTTCAATAACTTCCCACTCTGTTGTACCATTTAATCCTTCTGAATGTCCTATTCCCCAGCCATAGAAATCAAGTGGTCTCGAGGCGGTTATGCTAGGGTCAAGCTGTCTCAATGAGCCGGATGCAGTATTTCTCGCATTTGCATATACCGGCTTTCCCTCTGCGGCCAATTGTTTATTTAGTTTTGCAAAATCTTCATTTGCATAAATAACCTCACCTCTTATTTCTATAAGTTTTGGCTGTTTATTGTTGGTATTTAAACTAAGTGGAATAGCTTTAATTGTCTTTAGATTTTGGGTTATATCCTCTCCTTTCCTGCCATCACCCCTTGTAGCGCCCTTTGTAAGAATTCCATTTTCATACGTTAAAGAGGCGGATACCCCATCAAATTTTGGCTCACACACATACTCAATATCAATGTTCTCGTCCAACTCCAAATATTTTTTTACCCTTTTGTCAAAATCATAAGCATCGTCTTCGTTTTGAATATTGTCTATACTTATCATTGGCACAATATGATCAATATTATCAAATCCATCTGCTACCGTACCACTTACTCTCCTGGTAGGGGAGTCGGGGGTGATTAGCTCCGGATGTTCCTCTTCTATACTTCTAAGTTCTCTCATTAATGCATCATATTCAGAATCTGATATAGATGGCTGGTTTTCTATATAGTAGAGCCTGTCATGCAGGCTTATTTCCTGTCTTAATTTATTAGCCTTTTCTTTAGCATCTTTAAACGGTATTGATGACATATAAAAGTCCTTGTTAACTAAGTATGATCCCGTACCTGTTTGAGCCACTTTGTTAGTTTGCTGTAACTCATGCAGTTTATAACATCATTTTTCTCAACCCATCCGCGTCTGGCAGTACCTATGCCGTATAACATAAACTGAAGCTGGTCAGTATGATGGGCATCTGTGTTTATACTAATTGGAATACCTAGGTCTTTAGCTCTTCTGCTGTGTATATCGTTTAGATCAAGCCTCATGTATGATGCATTAAGCTCAACTGCTTTGCCATATTGTTTAGTGATTTTGAATACTTCTTCTAAGTCTACATTATAGGGTTCTCTCTCATTAATAAGTCTTCCTGTAGGATGGCCCAGAATATGTACATAGGGGTTTTTTATAGCTCTTATAATTCTTTTTGTCATTGCACTCTTTTCCATCTTAAAGCCGCTGTGAACAGATGCTACAACCACATCCAGGTCTTTTAGTATTTTATCGGGATAATCAAGTGAACCGTCGCTTAGTATATCAACCTCTGTTCCTGAAAGTATTTTTATGTCTTTTACTTTTTTTCTTACTTCTTCTATCTCTTTAAATTTTTGTTTAAGCCTTTTTATATCCAGCCCATTAGCAATTCGTGAAGCAGGGGAATGATCTGTAATGGCAATATATTCATAACCCATTTTTTTTGCAGCTCGTGCCATCTCCTCAATGGTACTCTTCCCATCACTCCAGTTGGAATGGCAATGTATATCTCCTCTTATATCCTGAAAACTTATAAGATTTGGTAAAGATTTGCTTGCCGCAGCATCAAACTCACCTCTGTCCTCCCTGATTTCGGGTGGAAACAGGGGAAGCCCTAGAACTTCATATAATTCTTTTTCAGTACGTCCAGCAAGTTTTTTATCACCCTCGTAAATCCCATATTCATTAATACTCAGCCCTCTTTTCACAGCCATTGTTCTAAGCTTTACATTATGTTCCTTAGAGCCTGTAAAATACAGCAGAGCTGCTCCGTAAGAGTCTTCTCCAACTACTCTCAGGTCTACCTGTACATCGTTTTCTATGATTACACTGCCTTTGGTATCCCCCGATGCAAGAACTTCGGTCACAAAAGGAAGCTTTACAAATTCATCTATAACTTTTTCTCCGTCCTCTGTGCTTGTAAGTATATCTATATCACCAATTGTTTCCTTCATTCTTCTGAGTGAACCCGCAAATGTGGTCTTTTTTGTTCCTTGAATGTTCTCGATCAAGTTCACTATGGATTGGGCAATTGGAAAGGCAATGCCTATATTTAGCCTTTCCAGGCCTTTTTTCATAAGCTCAATTCCCTTGTGTAAATCCTCGATCTTTTTTTTGCCCATCCCCTTAATCTTTTCAAGCTCCTCGGTTTTAAGAACTTTCTCAAGATCAGTAAGGTTTTTAACACCAAACTCTTTATACAGAAGTGAAAGTGTCTTTGGACCCATACTCTGGATTCTAAGAAGGTCTACAAGAGAGGAGGGGACTTCCTTTTGAATTTTTTCATAATACTCAATCTTTCCTGTAGACAGGTATTCTTCAATTTTTAGAGCCAGGTCTTTTCCCACTCCCGGTATCGAAGAAAGTGAACCTGATTTAGCGAGCTTTTCTAAATCTTCTGAAAGCTCTGATATGTTTCTCGAAGCATTCTGGTAGGCACGAATCTTAAAACGGTTTTCATCCAGTATCTGCAGCGATGATGCAATACGGCTGAATATGTTTGCTATATCTGCGTTCTTTGACATCTATTTGGCATATGCTGTTTGCATTCCTTTAGAATATTCTACCACACCAGCAAATATGCCGTCAGCAATTTTGTCTATATAGTTATTATTTTTAAGCCTCTTTTCTTCTCTCGGATTGGTAATAAAAGAAGATTCAACAAGTATGCTTGGTACATCAGCGCCAATTAGAACCATGAATGGAGCTTTTTTTACTCCCTTGTTTTTCACATTGCTGTATTTCTTGGTCACTTTTGTAATTATTGAGTTTTGCACATGTGATGCAAGTTCTTTTGATTCGTCTATTTTGGCATTGTTCACAATCTTTTTGATGATGTTTTCCATATCGCTTATATCCTGAGTTGAAAGAGCATTTTCTCTTGCTGCAACTTCAAGAGCTCGTTTGTCTTTTGTGAGACTGAGTATATATGTTTCGATACCATAGGCATTCTTGCTTTTTGCTGCATTGCAGTGAATAGATATAAAAAGATCGGCGTCTTTTTTCTGAGCAATGGTTGTTCTGTCTTCAAGTCTTATGAATTTATCATTATCTCTTGTTAATGATACATGCTCTATTCCATATTTCTTGCCGTCTTTTTGTAGTTTGGCTTTAAGAGCTTTTGCAATTTTTAGGTTAACATCCTTTTCTTTTAAACCAGAAGGACCGATTGCGCCTGGATCATGCCCACCATGGCCAGGGTCTATTACCACTCTTCTTATTTTTAAGCCAAGAATACCAGCCAGGCTTTCAGTATTTCGATTAGAGTTAGATTTAATATCCGATTGTGTATGTGAATGAGCTATTGCAGTAGTTGGTGAGCTTTTCTTATCACCATATATATCCATCACTATCCTGAAAGGATTTTGGAGGTGAAATACATTATATTTTTCAAAGCTATTTATATCCAGTACTACCCTTACTTTATTGTCCGTATTTCTTCCAAACCTGATTTGTTCCAAAAGGCCGGCTTCGAGTGATGGAATCTTTAGATTAGGATCAATATAGGTTCCGTCAATATCAACAAAAAGCCTTGGTGGTTTGCCATGTTTTGGGTCTGGTTTTAATAGGTGAGATTTATATCGTTTTTGACCTTCCATATCTATGACAACTCTGGTGTAATCTCTAAGTGAGAAATTTCTGATATTAGTTACTTTTGAAAGGCCCTTGGTGTTTTTAATTTCACTCTGGCTTACAATTGTTGTATTTCTCTTATTTTTTAAATACGAATAGCCCTTTGGCTTGTACTTGTCGAGTTGTTTTACTTTCTTTGTAGCGGCATAAACCATATCGCCGCCCGCAAACTCATTGAGCACTTTGTCATACTCAATAAAAGCCTGAGTTTTGTCCCAACCCTCAGTAATCCTGGCAATCCTTATCTGTGCGTCATCTGCGTAGTTACTTTTTGGGTAAAATATAGTAAGCTCTCTTGAAACATCTATGGATTTTTTAAGATAATCCTTTGAATTGAAATTATATCCCATCTTTTCGTAGAGCTTTCCTGAAATAAAAAGCGCAGTAGGGGCTTTTTGGCTATTGTTATATGATTTGAAAATGCCATAAAAAGCATCGGCAAGTTTTTGCCAAATTTCTACATTTTGAGCTTTGGAAGTATCTTTTAAAATGGTCTTATATAAGCTATTGGCGTTATCAAACAGCTCTTCTGATTTATCTGCAGCTCTACTCTGGGCAGATAAAGCCAAAAGGGTGAAAATAATTAATAATTTAATTAAAGTATATTGCCTAACCACTTTAAATTATTATTATAAATACTTTTTTACTAAAAGAAAAGACTTTATTTAAAAACTATTAAAATTAAAAAGTGTTACTAATTATTTTAAAAATTATATTTTAATGCTAAATTTTGTTTAATGAAAGTAATTATCCTAGGTTGCGCAACTTCAACGGGAGTACCAATAGTAGGTTGTAGTTGTAATGTTTGCTTGTCTGACAATCCTAAAAATAAAAGAACCCGATGTTCGGTATTTATTCAAGTAAATAATACTAATTTACTAATAGACACTTCACCCGATCTGCGGTTTCAGGCCCTAAGGCATGATATTACGCTAATTCATGCTGTTTTGTACACCCACTCTCATGCTGATCACACACATGGAATAGACGATCTGAGGACCTATAATTTTATAAACAAAATGACAATTCCATGTTATGGAAACGCACTCACAGTTAACAATCTCAAGAATAATTTTGCATATATTTTTGACGGTATTTATTCTGCTGGCGGAAAGCCAAAGCTTATTTTAAACGAGGTGGGCGGAGATTTTAAGGTAGAGGGTGTTACTATAACTCCCATAGATATAAACCATGCTGACTGGATTATACTTGGATACAGGATTGGAAATATCGCCTATCTTACAGACTGCAGCGGCATTCCTGATTATTCATATGAAAAGCTGCAAAATCTCGATGTGTTAATTATTGATGCTCTAAGGCCAACCCCTCATGCAGCACACTTCAGTGTTGATCAGGCCATAGAGCAAGTAGAGAAAATTAAACCCAAAAAAGCAGTATTTACACATATGGGCCATGAGCTTGACTACAAGGACTTGAAATCTCGTCTGCCGAGCAATATAATGCCCGCATACGATGGGATGGAATTTACACTTGATGATCCAAATTGATGTATAATTATAAGAGTAGGGGAGAATTAATTAATGGAGATCATTACAAGCCTAAAGCAGAAAAACGACACTAAAATTGTTTTGTGCGTTCTGGACGGTCTAGGAGGCCTTCCGGTAAATGGAAAATCTGAACTGCAATTTGCAAACACTCCAAATCTTGACGCTCTTTCAGAACACTCTGCTCTTGGTCTTCAGGTACCAGTAGCAACGGGTGTTACTCCAGGAAGCGGTGCGGCTCACCTTGGGCTTTTTGGTTATGATCCGCTTAAATATGATATAGGGAGGGGGGTTCTTGAGGTGCTTGGGCTTGGTCTTAATATGGACTCTCATGACCTTGCGATAAGGGGTAACTTCGCAACCGTTGAGTATAAAGACGGAAAACCAGTGGTTACAGACAGAAGAGCCGGCAGGATTGCTACTGAAGAGAACAAAAGAATAACTGAAAAGATCAGATCAAAAATTGATGAGATCAATGATATAAAGGTAACGATAACCTCAGGTCTAGAACACCGGTTTGCGCTTATTCTTTCTTTTCCGCTCTCACTGCCTGAAGGCTCAGACCAAATACCGGATACCGACCCGCAGGAGGTTGGTAAATCTCCGATCATTCCAAAAGGTAAAAACGTAACGGCTCAGAAAGTAGCAAAAGAGCTTGAGAAGATAATAAGCAATATTGTAGATGTTATAAAAGATGAAGAAAAAGCAAATTATATCCTCCTCAGGGGCATATCTATATTTCCTAAACTTCAAAGTTATGAGCATAGATATGGACTTGATGCAGGCTGCATCGCCGCCTATCCTATGTATAAAGGGGTATCCAAGCTTGTCGGAATGGAGGTTCTTCATGTTGAAGGGGTAACTGTGGAAAGCGAGGTTGATGCACTTGTAAGGGATTTTAGTAAAAAAGATTTTTTTTATATGCATATTAAAAAGACCGACAGTTATGGTGAAGACGGTAACTTTGAGGCTAAGGCAGGTGTTATAGAAGAGTTTGATTCACAACTTCCAAGGATACTTGACCTAAAACCAGATGTCCTGCTTATAACTGGTGACCATTCTACCCCTGCTGCAATGAAAGCACATAGCTGGCATCCGGTACCGGTACTGCTAAGTTCTAACTTCTGCTTTGGTAATAATAAAGACGGTTTTTCAGAAAATGGCTGCAGGGCAGGGGAGCTTGGGATCGTAAAATCAACTGAGCTTATGCCTCTAATGATGGCTCATGCGGGAAGGCTTAAGAAATATGGGGCATGATTTGTTTACAGCACTATCTTATGAAGTGTTGAAGTTTATCCAGAATGAGGTTTAAATTTCATATTGGGTGTTACTTAAAAGTCTTGAATTTTAAACTTTCTATGCTAACTTAATTTTCCTTTTTAAACATGCCGAAGTGGCGGAACTGGCAGACGCGCTATCTTGAGGGGGTAGTGCCTTACGGGCGTGGGGGTTCGAATCCCCCCTTCGGCACCACAATAACTACAGTGGGTTACGACACTTTTCACCATCTATTAACTTAAGCCATAATTCTTTTTCTAACCATATTCTAACCGAGTTGAACTTAGTTAATGGTTACTCTAGTCAAAAACAAGGGGTAATTATTATGGCAAGTTTAACATTTAAGGGTGGTAGTTATTATGGGGTCTTCAGTAAAGCAGGTAAGAAAAAGTGGCTTAAGATTGGCAGGGTTGATAAGAAAGAGGCAAAGAAGATATTAAAGCAACTTGAGTTAGACTATAGTAAAGACAGGTTAAACTTAAGTTCACCTTTAGTACCTACACTCTATCAATACCTTAATAAATACTTCGTATATTCTAAGACTAATAAAGCTCACTCCACTTATACTATAGAATTGGAGATCACTAAGACAATAAAAAAATACTTTGGTGATATAGAACTATCTAAAATTGATTCCATCTCTATAGAAAATTATAAATCTCATAGGAAATCTCTAGGTTTAAAACCAGCTACTATAAATAAAGAGTTGTCACTACTTAGGTTTATGTTAAATAAGGCATTGGAGTGGAAATACATAGACAAAACACCTAAGCTTAAACTCCTTCGGTTACCTAAGGAGCCTGTTAAATATCTCAATACTATAGAAATAAATAAGATATTAGATAATTGCTCAGAGTGGCTTAAACCCATGGTAATAGTAATGTTAAATACAGGTATGAGGATCGGTGAAACTTTAAACCTTCGATTTAAGGATATTGATTATGATAATAGGAAAATCATGGTGCGAAGTTCTAAAACAAATAACTTTAGAGTTATACCTATGAATGAAGAATTATTTCGTATACTCAGGTGGTTAAAATTAAATTATGTAAATTTTAAGAACCAAAAAGTAACCCTTAGGCAACCTCAACAAAGAGAATATCTCTTTTGTCACTCTAATGGGAACAAATTGAAGACAATCAAGAACAGCTTTGGTGTCGCATGTAGGAAAGCTGGAGTTAAGGCGTCTTTACATAGTCTAAGGCACACTTTTGCATCTCATTTAGTAATGAGTGGAATTGATTTAGTTACTGTAAAAGAACTTTTGGGTCATTCTTCAATTTCTACTACAATGATTTATTCACATATATCCGAAGAACATAAAGTTAGGAGCATAGAGAAATTAAAATTAAACTGAGAAGTATTTACATATTTGAATATATATTTGAATTAATTTAAAATAATATTGGGGGTCAATAATGGAAGAAAGTTATACGATAGGTGAAAAGATTGTACATTTTTTAGGTGCTGTTTTGTTCCTTGTAGGATTATTTTTTATATACGGTTTCTTCAACCTAATAATTATGATATTTAGAGGGGAGACAACTCCTGAAGAACCAAAGTGGAAGGCATTATTATTAAATATAGTTATATTAATTATAGTTTTCTGGCTAAGTTTCAAACTCTTAGATTACAGAGAATATATACCAATAGATCGATTATACTAAATTATCATATTGTTAATTGGACATGGAATTAATTTAATAATAAGCAACAAGATGATTGAATATAATATTATTAACTCTTTATAATATTTAATAGAAAATAAATTATTAATTAATATTAATAAAAGTTATAGGTATAAATATGCCAAAATATAAAATATTGATAGGATTAGATAAACCACTATTTAATCTGAGTCCAGAAGAAAAAGAACTGCTTGAATCATCTAAGTATTGTCAAGCCCCAGAATTTAGGTCCAGTTTTAAAGTTAGAATTTGTTAACATTTTGTCAGTGAGTTGGAGTGAAAGTTTGTTCATAGTTCGTGGTTTTTTTG
>JBFFSH010000064.1:0-15126 GCA_041572575.1 Thermodesulfobacteriota bacterium | reverse complement strand
ATAAAATTATAGAATCACAAAATTAAGTAATGGTCAATTACCTAGGAATACATAGTAATTAAAGGCTCTAACCAACTGTAACGGAAGAATAATTATTAATGGAGCCGATCGGGATCGAACCGACGACCTCATGAATGCCATTCATGCGCTCTCCCAACTGAGCTACGGCCCCTACTCTGCTTAATTTATTCTTATATTTATTTTATGTCAAATATTTTGATGTATAATCAAATTCAATAAAATTGGGATGTTACAAGGAGTTTTTTAATGAATGAGGTTAATGTTGGAATAATTGGCGCTGGTACGGTGGGATGTGGAGTTGTTTCGATCCTGTTAGAGAATAATGAGCTTATTCAAAAAAGATCTGGTGTTAAATTAAATATTAAAAAAATTGCTGATATTGATATTAAAAGGAAAAGACCTGTAAAGATTCCAAAAAGATTATTTACTACCGATAGCAGGGAAGTTATAAATGATCCAAATATTCCCATAATAGTTGAGCTTGTGGGCGGAACAACTATTGCTAAGGACTTTGTATTAGGTGCTATTAAAAATAAAAAACACGTAGTTACTGCCAACAAAGCGCTGCTTGCCCATCATGGAGCTGAGATTTTTTCTACAGCTGCAAGAAACAACGTAAATGTAGGATTTGAAGCAAGCGTCGGTGGAGCAATCCCCATTATTATCTCAACAAAAGAAAGCTACGTGCCAAATAATATTCAATCAATCTATGGAATAATGAACGGTACCTGCAACTATATTCTATCTACCATGACAGAGAAAAGTCTTGATTTTGACGTAGTGCTTAAAGATGCTCAGGAAAAGGGGTACGCGGAAGCTGACCCCTCGTTTGATATTGACGGAATAGATGCAGCACACAAACTCTCAATACTAATTATGCTTTCATATGGTCAGTTTTTTAAATTTAACAAGATTCATGTAGAGGGAATAAGAAATATATCCAAGCTCGATATTTCATATTCAGGCGAACTTGGTTATGTAATTAAACTTCTTGCAATCGCAAAAGCAAAAGAAAACGGTATAGAAGCAGGAGTGTATCCCGCACTTGTAAAAAAGGGAACTCAAATGGCAGATGTATCCGGAGCATTTAATGCTATATATATGGTTGGAGATGCACTTGGGCCTACCATGCTTTATGGTATGGGAGCCGGGATGATGCCAACCGGAAGTGCTGTTGTAGGGGATATAGTACAAATTGCAAAATCAATTAAGAATAAAGCGGATAGCACTGTACCCAGGTTTTATGAAGATAAAAAACACTCACGTCTACTGCCAATTAGTGATAAAATTGCAAATTACTACCTTAGATTTGAAGTGAAGGATAAACCCGGAGTACTTGGCAAAATAACCAATGTACTAGGTGATAATAGTATAAGCATAGAATCGGTAATCCAAAAAGGAAATTCACCCGGAGGAGACGTACAGGTAGTTATGATGACACATAAAGCCAGGGAACATGACCTAAAAAACGCTCTGAGCAAAATTAACAGGTTTAGTTTTGTCAACAATAAACCCAGTTTTATCAGGATTGAAAATTTAAATTAATATTTCCATTATATTCAATAATACATGAAGGGGAAAAGCCCTATTCTAGAAAACTATTATAAGGATATATTTGATAACCTTGATCAGGCCTTGCTTATAATTGATGAAAACTTATACGTTGAGGAAATAAATGACAGCGCCGAAGAGATTTTCAAGATTAGCAGAAACAAGGCCAGGGGTAATAAAACCGATTATTTTCTACCTGCAGAAATTGAACAACTAGCGCTAAAAGCATTAAAAGATAATTGCGTAGTACAGGGAAATGATATTGAATGCAAATTAAAAGGGGGTAATACCATTACACTGCATGCAAATTCAATTCCGCTTCAAATTGGCAAAAGATCTTCTAGAAATGTCATCTTGCAGATTAAGGACATGTCTTTAAATAAAATGCTCATTCAAAAGAATATCCAGGAACAAACAAATTCGATGTTTGGCAACCTTATCTTGGGATTATCTCATGAATTAAAAAATCCGCTAAGTGGCATAAAGGGCGCATCACAGATACTCATAGGTGAGCTGGAAACTGAAGAAAATAAAAAAATAGCAAATATTATTGTAAAAGAGATAGACAGGCTTACAAGGATGCTTGATAATTTTAATCAGCTTGAACTCTTCTCGGATGAAATATTTGTACATATAGATATACATGAAATTCTATCAGACATTACAATTCTTGAAGAAAAGTGTATTAAATCTAAAAACATTTCATTCATTCATGACTTCGATATAGCAATTCCCAATATTTCAGGAGATGCAAACTCTTTAAAACAGGCTTTTATAAATCTTATTAAAAATTCAATTGAAGCTGTAAACAATAAAACCGGAAAAATATCTATTACCACCCGGTGGAACACAGTATACAGACAAAGAGGTGAACCTGGTATTTATATAGATATAAGTGACAATGGCAGCGGTATTCCAAAAGACAAAATGGAGAAGATTTTTTCGCCATTTTTTACTACCAAAAAAAAGGGCACAGGCCTTGGACTCTTTTTCTCTCAACAAACAATAAATAAACACGGCGGCCATATTCATGTAAAATCAGATACAGAGGCAGGCACGACATTTACTATATTCCTGCCAGCTGCAAAAAAAGGCGGTAAGAGTGGCTAACATGTTAAATAAAATTTTAGTAGTCGATGATGAAGAGAGCATAAGATGGGTACTTCAAACATCCCTTGGTAAGCAGGGATATAACGTAACTGTAGCGGAAGATGGAAATACTGCCTTGGAATTCTTGTCAAATGAGGAATTTTCAGTAGTACTTTTAGACCTTAACCTTCCCGACATAGATGGCTTCGATGTTCTAAAAATAATTAATGAAAGAAAAATTAGATCATCTGTAATAATAATTACAGCTCAAAACTCTGTAAACAATGCTATACAGGCTATGCAGCTTGGCGCTTATGATTATTTTTCAAAACCATTTGATATCAATGAGGTAAATGATCTAGTAAGTAAGGGGATTGAAAATTATAAAAACAGTATAGATATTGATTATTCAAATAAAATTACCAGCTCAGACAAGCAGCTTTCATCCTATGGAATAGTAGGCAATTCGAAAGCAATGACAGCAATCTACAAAATTATTGGCAAGGTTGCAGATAAGGACATTACTGTACTTGTTACCGGTGAGAGTGGCTCCGGCAAGGAATTAATCGCAAGAGCTATTCATCAAAATAGCCCAAGAGCCAAATATAATCTGGTCTCTGTTAATATTGCCGCTATTCCAAACGAGTTACTTGAAAGTGAGCTCTTTGGTTACGAAAAAGGGGCATTTACAGGAGCAAGTTTAAGAAAGATCGGAAGGTTTGAAGAAGCTCACAGGGGAACACTACACTTAGACGAAATTGGTGACATGTCTGCCGATCTGCAGACCAAACTGCTAAGAGTATTGGAAGAGAAGAAACTCTATAGACTTGGAAGTGAGAAACCAGTTGATGTTGACGCTAGAATTATAGTTTCAACAAACAGAAACCTGGATGATGAAGTTAATAAGGGAAATTTTAGAAAAGACCTGTTTTACAGATTAAACGCAATCACGATTGAAGTTCCGCCTTTAAGACAGCGTAAGGATGACATAAACATTTTGATAGATCATTTTCAAAATAAATATTCAAAGCAATTAAATGTTAGCAAAAAAGTATTATCAGAAAAAGCCAAAGAAATTGTTAATAGTTATGACTGGCCTGGCAATGTAAGGGAGCTGGAAAATACAGTAAAAAGAATACTGGTTCTTTGCCCTGATAAAATTATTAGCCGTGAATCACTTTTAGAAGCAGCTCCGGGATTATTAAAAGATTTGTCAGGTAAAAAAGGTTTTGATATGGCAATTGAAAACGAGGTTTCGAATTTAATAAATTCTTACAGCGGTGACTTACCAAACGGTATCTATGAAAATGTAATCAACAGGGTAGAAAAACCGCTAATTAAAGAAATTCTGAGATCTACAAGAGGAAACAAGAAGAAGACTGCAGAGATATTAGGGATTAATAGAAATACACTTGCAAAGAAAATGGCTCAATTAGAGATTGATAACCAAGAGTAATAAAATATTTTAATTGATACTCTATTATAACCTAGCTATATCTTTAATTTTATCAAGTCCTTGTCTGGCAGCTTCCTGCTCTGCTGATTTTTTGCTCTTTCCACACCCGTTTCCAAATACTTTCTTGTTTATTTCGACCTCTACGTAGAAACTTTTATTATGTGAAGGCCCCTCTTCCTGAACTACTTTATATCTGGGTATGCTTTTGAAAAGTTTTTGAGATATTTCCTGAAAGTTGGTTTTGTAGTCATCATCAAAGCTATTTTGCCTCAGACAGTCTTTTATTAGCTTTGATATTACCGAATAAACCTTTGTATAACCGCTATCGAGATAAATCGCCCCAATTACTGCCTCAAACGCCCCGGAGAGGTTGGACATTTTATCTCTGCCACCGCTAGACTCTTCCCCCTTTCCCAAAAGTAATTCATCCTGAAGGTTGATATTCCTTGCAAACACCCCGAGATTTTCCCTGCTAACGATTGCACTTTTAATTTTTGATAAATTTCCTTCAGGATAATCCGGGAAATGATTATAAAGAACCTTGGCAGTTACACAGCCAATTACAGCATCACCCAAAAACTCAAGCCTCTCATTGCTTTGCACCGAGCACTCATTGGCATATGAACTGTGAGTAAGAGCTGTTCTAAGTAATTCCTTATCCTTAAATGTATATCCGAGTATCTGATCTTTCATTTGCGAAATATTACTAAAAGAAGGTCTTTGTTAAAAGATGGCAAATATTAGTTTACTAATATTTTATAAAAAAACACACAAATTTCAAATAATTTTAGTTTATATTACTAATTTTACTAAATACTATTTTATCCATATCAGGAATGACAAGACTATAATCCTCAGCTTTAAAAGTTCCTTTTGTAAGCGACATATCAATATCAGATCCCAATGGTAGTTTTTGGTGTGGAAGCGGCAGTTTTTTAACATTTACATCAAAATAAACGGGAAAACAAACAATATGACCTCCCGTTAGTGTCCTGGCAACTACAAACCTTGTCTGATCTGTAATTTTTGAATTCTTAAGTCCTATTCTTTTGTACAGGTCAATAACCGGCACTGGCCTGTTTCGCCAGTTTATCAAGCCATATACAAAATCCGGACTTCCCGGAACATCTAGTACTTTTTGAGGCTCCAATATCTGAAGTATCTGTGAAATACTCATTCCAAATACATATTCACTCAACTTACCATCTTCGTCCAACATTTGAAATAAAAGTATCTGATTTGATCCAGTTGTTCTACCATTTGTGCCGTTTTGATCAATTTTGTTCGTTTGGGCAATAATTTTATCATTAGCTTCACTTTCATTAATATTATCACTCAATCTACCTGCAATGAAATCAGGAGAAATAGATAGATATAATTCGTCTTCGCTGATTGCTATATTTTCAAAATAGTCAGAAATGTTACTATCCGCAATTCTGGGTATACCAAAAACCAGGTCTTGTTGAATCTCGACTATACCAGAAACTGAGTTAACCAATAACCCCATACGTATATCTTGTTTTTTTATCACTACTACCCTTTCACTAACAAAATCCTCTTCGCTATGTTCCAGATTTAACAAACTGGAAAATGAAAAAACATCGATGTTTATTCTTTCAAAACTTAACACTCCAATAATATTTCCAGAGCCTGGTTGTCTTTTTAGATTGTCAGTTCTTTCAATACTCTGAACCCAGGACATGTTGACAAAATAGTTGCTGTCACCAATTTGGGTATTTAAGAATGTTCTGCTTCTTCCGTACTGACTTTGAACTGGCACTCTTCATACTCCCTTTACTTATATTACTGCCAAGCAGTGACGCTATTTTCCAGCAGGGTTCTATATAATCCACTACACCTTTTTTTATTGCACTCTTGGGCATGCTATCTACAACACAATCTGATGGCTCCTGCACGTAGGTACTGCCCCATTTGGATTTTATTGCCAACAGTCCCATTGCACCATCATCACCCATTCCAGTGAGAACAACTCCTTTTGTTTTAGAACCATAGACCTGAGAAACTGACTGCATGGTTACGTCTATAGAAGGTCTGTGCCCCTTAACTTTAGGACCCTTTGTAAGCTTTACCCTTAAATCAGAGCCTATCATAAGATGATAATCACCCGGAGCTATGAGTATTAAATCTTTCATAAGCATATCCCCATCTTCGGCTTCCTTCACTCTGAAATTTGTGTTCTTGTTTAGCTGTGATGCTAAAACACGAGTAAAACTCGAATTCATATGCTGTACAACTACAATTGCCTGAGGATAATTATCAGGCAGGTGATTTATTAGTTCCTTTAGAGCAACCGGCCCTCCGGTCGATGCACCAACTACAAGCACACCTGCTTCAATAATATTGTCCTGAGTAGAGTGATAGCTAATACCGGCAGGAGCTTTCTTTATAGGTGCATAGTCAAAAAACGGATAGAGCTTGGTATCTTTATTAGCTTTATAATGTTCATGGGATTTAAGTGATCTTATTACCCTTATATTAGATGCCCCTTTTACCTTTGATATAATATCGGCCTGTAAATATTCAGGATTAATTTCAATTCCTGGAGTATATTTTAAGATAAAATCAACTGCACCCATCTCTAAAGCTTTTAATGTAATATCGGATGCATTTCTACTAATTCCACTTATTACAACTATTGGGGTCGGGCATTCATACATAACATGCTCGATAACCTCAAGCCCATTCATTTTAGGCATTTCAAGATCAAGCGTAAGCACATCAGGCCTTGTTTGTTTTACCAGGTCCAGAGCTTCAAGCCCATCGTAAGCAACCCCCAAGATTTCAAATTCAGTTGTTGATTGCAGATAGTTTTTCAACATACTGCAAACAAAAGGAGAATCATCTGCCAGAACAACTTTTGTTAACTTACTCATTGCAAAGAAGTATTAGATGTGCTTCCCGTTATTTTTTTGATTAGTCCAATGAGGTCTTCTTCCTGATATGGTTTTACCATATAGTCATTAGCCCCAAGTTCAAAAGCCTTATCCCTGTGTTTTTTACCGGCTCTGGATGTAATCATGACAATTGGTATATCTTTGAACTGCTGCTGAGCTCTGAGTGTTGATGTAAGTTCATAACCATCGATTCTTGGCATCTCAATATCTAGTAAAATCACGTCTGGAAGCTTCACCGATCTTTGCAGGATTTCAAGCGCTTCTACACCATCTTTAGCAACTATGGGATTCCAACCACTATTCTTTATAAGGTTAGTCATAATTCGTCTTACACTAAGTGAATCATCTACAATGAATACATCGAGTATATCTCTTCTAAATTCAGTGGATACAGGAACATTTATATCCACCGTAGCACTAGATGGTTTATCTATTAAATCTGATGGATTTACTATCAAGACAACACTACCATCACCCATGAGTGTTGCTCCCGTGATACCATGAACATTCTTGAGGTGGTTTCCAAGAGTTTTTACCACTACCTCTCTGGATTCCAACAGCTCATCCACTACAAGAGCTATGTGTTGTTCACCAAGATTCATTATAAGCACCGGCAAACTAGTTATGGATTCACTTGAAGAAGTTTTAAGATTTAGAGCTTCACCAAGCCTTATGATCGGATAAATATTATTTTCTATTTTTAAGACTCTTTCATCCCCTAGATTTTCTATATACTCTTTTTCAACTCTCATAATCTGTGAAACAGAGGCAAGTGGTACTGCAAACTGCTCATTGTTTGCATAAACCAAAAGGACTCTGGTAATAGCCAGGGTCATTGGAAGTCTAATTGTAAAAGTTACGCCTTTCGATGCTTCCGAATCAATCGATACCGTACCCTTCAATTTTGTTACAGTATCACCTACGATATCCATCCCTACTCCACGACCCGATATCTCACTTATTTCAGTAGTTGAAGTAAATCCTGGAAGGAATATTAATTTAAACAGCTCCTCATCTGAGATTCTATGTGAATCTGATTCGCTTATAAACCCTCCCCTTACAGCTGCAGTTCGCAGTACTTCAGGTACAAGCCCAGCTCCATCGTCCCCAATCTGGATTACCACCTGAGTACCTTCATAATATGCCTTTAAAGTAATTGTACCTACTTCATCCTTTCCCAGAGCCTTTCTAAGCTCCGCAAGTTCAATACCATGGTCAACAGAATTTCTTATAATATGCAAAAGCGGATCAGACATTTCTTCCAACACTGTTTTATCCAGCTCTACATCCTCTCCCACAATGTTTAACTGCACTTTTTTATTTTGCTGAGACGCTGTAACCCTTACTGCCCTATGGAGCCTGGTTGCAACAGTGGCAAGTGGTACCATTCGAAGCCTCATGAGCTTATCCTGAACCTCAGAAGTTATCCTCTCCTGTCTGTTTAGATAACTTTCAAAGTCTCCTGTAAGGCCAGCCATCTGCCCACCAATTGCCCTTATATCACTTGTAGACTCCGACAACTCGCGGGTGTATTGATGAAATTCTGTGTAACGGTCAAATTCAAGTTCATCAAATCCATGGGTTTGTGATGTGTGTACAGGCAGCGAAGAGACATTGCTCTCATCGCCTGCCGCCATCTGCAATTTTCCGCCACCCAGCGTTAGAACCTCATACTGGGTTTCAAGGTTTGATGTAACCCTGCGCAATCTATCCAGACTGGGGGCCATCTCATCTAGTTCCTGGTTAAATACTCCGAAATGCTGTTCAAATGTAGACCTGTTTACAACAAGCTCACTCACAAGATTTACAAGCTCGTCGAGTCTTTCCATTGGGATTCTTACAAAATCCCCAGGCTTCCTTATTGCCTGTTCCTGTCGCTGATGAGGTTCCTGCTGAACTTCTTCAACATTGAATATCTCTTCAGTATTAAGACCTAAGAATACGTCATCCTGGATAAATTGATCAGGAGTATCAGCAAATACCTGTTCAGCCGGTATTTTCTCAGAATCATCTTCTTTTACAAATGCTTTATATTCATCGTAGAGGCTAGTAAGGAGTTTATTACCCTGTAGATCTGTAACTTTACTGTTTACAATATCATCAAGCAGATCAGATGTTCTATAAAGCAAATTTATTATTTCATCGTTAAGAACAACAGAATTTTCATATAAATTATCAAGGAGGTCTTCCATTCTGTGTGCAAGCGTGGATACGCTGCTAAATCCCACCATACCCGCAGCACCTTTTATTGTATGTACACTTCGTCTTATTTCCTGAAGCGAATCTCTATCCTTATTATCCTCAACCAACATGTTTAAATATCTTCCCATGTTTTGCAAATGTTCATTTGCTTCAATTAAGAATACTTCTAACAGATCAGGAGGAATATCCTCGGTTGATTCCGAGTAAAACATAAATTGAGGTTGCTCGGTACTCACTTCTGATACTACTTTCTCGGCATCCTGCCTTTCATGCTCTATTTCAACTTGAGGTATATCATCAGGAATTGAAATTTCTTCAGTATCAATAGCGGCGGTTGCCTGTTCATAAGACAGCTCATCAAATAGATCTATGTTGCTGTAATGACTTAAAATATCATTTAACTCACTATCTGTCCCGACATTGTCTCCGTTTGAAATGAGTTTTTCCAAGAAAGTGGTAGTTATAGAAAATAAATCCAATACTTTTTTTGACGGCTGTATATTACGTTCAAAAATGTTGTCAAGTACAGATTCCATCTCATGTCCAAGGTCCGATACAGACTGTAGCCCCACCATTCCAGCAGCACCTTTTATTGTATGTGCCCCTCTTCTCACTTCCTGTAAGTCCTGCAGATCATTAGTGGACTTATAAACTGAAAGACATTTATTCATATTTTCCAGATGCTCATTTGCTTCAATGGTAAATACTTCAAACAGCTCATCGGGTATAATCTGCTTTTGTGGTTTTCTTTCCTGGACTGCCGGTGGGTCCAGGCTTACTGCATCCTGCTCAACGTTAACTTGTGGGCTTTGCAGTATATTAGAAGATAACTGCGACACTACAGAGCTTATATTGCTAATCTCTTCTTCAACATTTTGCACTTGTGAATCTTCACATAGTTTTTTTAATAATAATGTCCCCTGGACTACAACTCCTGCCGACTGGGCATCTAGCTCAGTATCACTGTCAGAAACAAGATTTAGAAATTCACTCAATTCTTTACTAATCAAAAATATACCATGGTGATTTCTTTCATTATTTGCATTTTGAGGATTATCAAAACCGAGCATGCCAGAAGCACCATGAATTTTATGAATATGGCTTTTTACGCTGTTTATTATGGATTTTTTATCAGTAGACACAGCATAGTTTTCAATTTCATTTATCACAGCATTAATATCTTTTTTAGTTTCAGAGATAAATCCATCAATAAGTTCAGGGCTCATTGCTCCGTCTTTATTATCTGCACTATCAGCATCCACATTTTGTAAATCGTTTTGTTCACCAGCTAATACCTTGTCATGGAATTCTTCGTAGTTGCTAAACAGCTGGCCAACTTCAGACTCAAAATCTATTTCACTTCTGTAATTGTATAAAACTCTTTCTATCTGATATATGAAAGTCTCGGCTATTCCAAGAAGTGTTTCATAATTTCCGGTAACCTTATGAGCATCAATGTCATTTACAATTTTTAGCAGATTTGATGATATGTCTGAGACAAAATTGATAGCAGCCGATACTTTATCAGCTGGCAGAAACTCTGAAACATTACAATTATCTTTAAGTTCAGATACTAATTTCTTTAATTCATTAATCTTTTCATAACTTTCCGGAGCATCTTGTAACTCACCGAATTTATTAAGTAATTCTTTATAAATTGATAGAGGCCCGGCAATAAGGGGTTCATTTTCAGGATACTGTGTATCAGCAGTAGACTCAGAAGTACTTTCGGTGTAGGTGGAGTCTTCAGGGGCAATAGTTTGCTCCTTATCAAATTCTACTTTTTCAGTCTGTGCTTCCTTACCACCAAGTTTTATATATGCAGCCTTAACTTCATTAACTACAGATTTATAGTCAAACTCACCATCTACAAGACTATCCAGATATTTTCCAATATGCGTGGTAGTATTTCTTAAAAAGAGCAAAACTTCGTCACTATACTCCACCTTATTGGCAGCCAAATCCTCGAGCAGCTTCTCCATATAATTTGAGATGTCACTTAACTCAGTAACACCTATCATGGAGGATGCACCCTTAATGTTTTGAATATATCGGTGCATTTCTTCAATCTTTGAGATTCTGTCTACCCCACCTCTGAGAGATTCTATGGCAGATTCGATATTTGGAATGTAGCTTTTAGCCTCACCCACAAATCCAGCTATAAGTTGTTGATCGATTGATTTACTCATATAATTATTAGTTATTTATAATTTTCTATATACTAAATTACTATTTATATATTCAGTCTCCATCCCATTTATCCTAGCCGGCAAAATATCAGAAGGGCCAAGTATTAGCGAGCCCCCCTTGCCTAAATATTCACAAAGTCTGTATACAATCTCCAACCTTCTGTTCTTGCTGAAATAGAATAGAACATTTTGACAAAAAATGATATCGACGGGAAACACTTTATAAGTGTTGGATTCTACTAAATTAATAAAATTAAAACTCACAAGATCTTTTACTTCATCTCTAAATTTATAGTATGTTGTGCCGCTACCGTTGTATGGAAATAAATACCTTTCTATGTATTCCGGGTGCAAGCTCTTTACTTCTGCTTTTGTGTATATTCCCTTCCTGGCTTTTTTTAACAAATGGAGATTGATATCTGACCCTATTATCTTAGTATAATATTCGTCTGTATCATAGCTCTGCAAAGCATTCAGGGCTATGGAATATGCTTCCTGGCCCGATGAGCAACCCACACTCCAGACAGTTAGCAGTTTGAATATATCGTTTTTCCTACTCTCTAAAACCTGAGGGAAAATATGCTCTTTTAGCAACTCGAATGAAGGTTGGTGTCTGAAAAAACTTGTCTCACAGTTCACAAGCCTGCAATACAGTTCTTTCCACTCCCTTTCAGCATCATTGTTATAAAGCAAATACCTGAGATACTCATCATACCCTGTAAGAGAAAGATCATTTATTCTCTCAAGCAGTGCTGTACATAGAAATGAAATCCTGCTTTTATCAAAATACAATCCGCATTTTGATTCTATACATTGCTGCCAGCGACTGAACTCTTGCTCGATTAGTTCATATTGCTCAAGCTTCTGTAGACTTAAACTATCGCTGTCTTCGTATGCAGTGCTAGTATTTATATTCATTGTTTATTAATTTGCCCAGAAATGCCCATTGGTAATTATTTATTCCGGTCTAATTATATTCATGAAGCATTTGTTAAACCAAACTAGCCTTACTGTGTTGCCCCCTCGGCAGGTGTTACAGACTCGGCCGAAGGAATATCAACATCAGACGTAGTAAACTCCGGACTTGCTCCATTGGTTTCTGGCAGCTTAAACGCACTGATTGTTCTTCCAAGTTCTTCAGAAAGCTCTGTCAGACCCGCAGACGTGGTAAAAGCTTCACGTGTACTAAGTGTAGATTGCTGCGTTACCATGGAAATATCAGACATAGCATTTGCAATGGTTTCTGAACCCCTGGCCTGTTGTTGAGCAGCCATTGAAATTGACTGAATGAGGTCAGCGAGTTTTACAGACACAGACTCAATCTCACCCAGCGCCTTACCGGCATCAGCCGCTCTTTCAGATCCTGCCACAACCTCGTTTGTCATGTCTTCCATAGCTGAAATAGCATCGTTAGATTCAGCCTGAATCGTTTTAATTAGAGTTTCAATACGTTTTGTGGAATCAGTAGCACGATCTGCCAGACGTTCAACCTCTTCAGCAACCACGGCAAAACCTCTACCTGCTTCCCCTGCCATAGCAGCCTGAATTGAAGCGTTAAGAGCAAGAATACTCGTTCTGTCTGCAATTTCACCAATTAGCTGTGTGATCTCTCCAATCTCCTGAGAACTTTCACCCAGCCTCTTAATTCTTTTTGATGTTTCCTGCACCTGATCTCTGATGTTGTTCATACCAGTTATGGTATTTTCCACAACCTCTGCGCCCTGTTTTGCATTACTTAGCGCCTGTTGAGCCACAGTGGCCGACATTGAAGCGTTCTCTGACACCTGTCTAATTGAGATTGCCATTTCGTCAATAGCAGCCGTTGTATCAATAATCTGACCCGACTGTTCTTCACTACCCTGAGACAGCCTGTCCATGGAAAGCCTAATGTCAGATGATGCCTCATTTACTCGAGTAGATGCAGACTGCACCTCGGTAATAATACGCCTTAACTCAACAATCGCATTGTTAAATGAGTCAGCAATAGCACCGGTTACCTCTGCAGTAACCTCTGCTTCCTGTGTAAGATCACCCTCAGCAATACCACTCACCTCGTCAAGAAGCTTAATAATGGATTCCTGTGTTCTGTTATATTCATCTTCCACTCTTGCTGCATCCTCTTTAACTTTATTGGTTAGAGCCTCGTTTTCGTCCATAAACTGGTTAACAGATCCTGCCATTTCACCAAGTTCGTCTGAACTTGACATTATTGATCTTGCAGATACATCACCTTCAGTATATGCACCCATAGCACTTCTAATAAAGTCGATCTGTCCAAGCACACCCCTTAGCACCAATACCGCAATAAGAAGTGACAAAAGAATAGCTGCACCGATTACCAGAAGAATAATAATCTTCTGATTTCCAACCTGCTGAATCCTTGCTGAAAGTAAATTTTCAATGGCTTGGAGAGCTGAGTCGTAAGGTGCAAAGATTGAAGCACTAACAGTTTCAACCTTTTCATTAATACTCTGTTTGGTTGTAGTTACGGTAGCTGGTCGTACAATATCATTATTAATATCTTCTACAAAAACGGATATATCTCTTTCAAGTTTAAGGATAAGTGGCCTGAGCTGTGATCTTAGATCTATATTTGTAGCAAGATAAAGTTCAGAACCTCTTTTTATAATCTCTAGGTTATTTTCTACCAGTAGTAGCTGATCTGATATTTCATCCCTCGAAACACCATCCTGTTTTAACTGAACAATTATTTCACCATCAACACCCTCTTGATAGACATTCCTGTCACTGCTCTTTCTTATAGCAAGCTCAGATAATCTTTCAATATCTTTAATATCTGTGGCAAGGTTAGGAAGTTCTGCTAAAAACACATCCGCAATTTCGTTTTTTAACTGTGAACTGTTAACAATCTGAATAATAAAGTCAGATATTTCAGTTTCATGCTCTTTTTGAACCAGGTAACTGTCTTCTGCGCTAAGCTCAAGAGCTGTTGCTATTAACTGTTCGCAACCTGTTTTTAAGCTTCCCCATACACCGGTAAGACCAAAAATATCACCATATTTATTGTTCAACGCATCAACCTGAGCTATTTTATCTTCCATAGACTTTTTAAGCCTGTCTAGTTCAGCCTGGGTTTGGTCGTCAAGTTGTCTATTGTTTTCAAGTACATCTATTGTAACGGTTCTAAAATCTTCGATTATATCTCCATAATCTCTAAGTGGCTGTATATATTCAATACCTGCAAACTGTCTTCTAGCCAGGTTTTCCTTATTATCTAACTCAACTTTAAGGAAATAAAGAATAACCGGCACAGATATGATTATAGGTACCAACACCAGCAAAACCAGTTTCTGCCATAATCTCATTTTTACTCTCCTCCTAACTTATACAAATCTATTAACTACAAGTTAAATTCGAATTATTTTTAAAAACAAAGTTATATATTACCCACAACAATCAGAGACAAACTCTGATGTTTTTTTAATCTAAATTACTTTAATTTTGTAATCTAAATACTTTAATTCATGAAATACTTGCACTAATTATAATACCTTTTCATATTAATGTACATATCCTAATTCTTAAATTTTATTAAATGCTCTTGACCCTCACCCAAAAGCTGTACCAGGATAATTAGAGATTTCCGGCTTTTTGTGTTCTTTAACATACTCCTCCGGCGTCATGTTATCTAGTGCCGAATGGGGTCTGTACTCATTGTAATCTCTCCTCCAAGTTTCTATCT
>JBFFSH010000063.1:0-15410 GCA_041572575.1 Thermodesulfobacteriota bacterium | reverse complement strand
GAACGTTTCTGCCTCTTGGCCCAAGGGTGGATTTTACTGCGTTTGCAAGTTCATTTACACCTTGCAGTATCAGGTCCTGGGCTTCTCTGTTAAATTTTATCTCTTTTGCTCCCATGTTGATTATTGCCTCCTAATTTTTTTAGCTTTGTTATTTACTTAACTTATTACTGCCAAGATGTCCTCTTCTCTTAAAATAAGATACTCTTCACCTTCAATGTTGATATCATTTCCACCGTATTTGTTAAATAGCACTTTTTCGCCTTTTTTAACGTCTAGTGGTCTGATTGTGCCATTATCAAGTAATTTGCCCTTTCCAACTGCTTCTACTGTACCTTCCAGAGGTTTTTCCTGTGCAGTCTCTGGAATTATTATGCCACCCTTTGTTTTTTCTTCACCTTCAATCCTTTTGACTAAAATTTTGTCATATAATGGTTGTACTTTCATACCTAAATTTACCCCTCCTTGTATTATAATAATTAGCACTGTTAGTTCTTAAGTGCTAAATAACGCCCTTTAAGATAATCATGTTATAATAGTTGTCAAGGCTTAAGCTAATGATTTTATTTAATATTTTCTTAATCTATTAATTTATTTAGCATCGTATCCATTCTTGACATTGTATAGTTCAATAAATAATATTACTTTTTTACCAGGAGATTATAATTAAATGAGAAAACTTAGTAAATTCAGTATTTTTATATTAATAACCATACTTTTTGGTTTAATTTCTGTACCTGTAGACTCTAGCGCAAATGAGCTTCTATCACTCTCAGAGCTAGTAAAAAATCTAAAACCCTCAGTAGTGAATATAAGCACTACAAATGTAGTAAAAAGGAGATCTTCCCCATTTGGCGGAAGCCCTTTCGGTTCTCCGTTTGAAGGACAGGAAGATCCATTTGAAGATTTTTTTGAAAAGTTTTTCGAGGGTGCCCCTCAGCAGGAATTTAAGCAAAGCGGCCTGGGATCAGGGTTTATCATAAGCGAAGATGGTTTTATTGTTACTAATAACCACGTTGTTGAGAAAGCAAACGATATAAAGATAATACTGGAAAGCGGAAAAAGCTATAAGGCAGAAATTATAGGTAAAGACCCTAAAACTGATCTAGCACTGTTGAAAATAGAGCCTGAAGAAGATTTACCAGCGATTTCTTTTGGCAGGTCGGATATACTGGATATTGGGGACTGGGTAGTGGCAATAGGAAACCCGTTTGGTCTTGGACATACGGTAACAGCAGGTATTGTAAGCGCTAAGGGTAGGTCTCTTGGTCTTGGCTCATATGATGATTTTATACAGACAGATGCGGCCATTAACCCCGGAAACAGTGGTGGACCTCTTTTTAATCTTGACGGAGAAGTAGTGGGTGTAAACACAGCAATTTTTGCTCGCGCACAGGGGATTGGTTTTGCTATTCCGGCATCTCTTGCAGTAAATGTAATAGATCAGCTAAAAAACAGCGGGAAAGTGGTAAGGGGATGGCTGGGTGTGCTTGTACAGCAAATCACCCCTGAAATTGCAGAAAGCATAGGCCTATCGGAGATAAAGGGTGCGCTTATAGCAGATATTACTCCCGGAGGCCCTGCAGACAAGGCTGGAATTAAAAGAGGTGATGTAATTACCGAGTTTAATAATATAACTATTAGCGAAATGTCTGAACTTCCTAAATCTGTAGCAATAACGCCTCCTGGAACCAAATCAGAAATCGAGCTTATTAGAGATGGCAGAAGAAAAAAAGTTAGTGTTGTGCTTGGCGAGCTGCCAGAACAAATTGCAAGAAAAAAGCCTGAGGTACAAGAGCAAAAGGACGTAGAAGACGATCTGGGACTAGTAGTACAGGACATAAACCCACAACTTGCAAAACGTCTGGGCATTGAACAAACAGGGGGAGTAATAATTACAAATGTATATCGTGGAAGCCCTGCCTGGGATGCCGGGCTTAGAAAGAATGATATTATTATAGAGCTTAATAAAAAAGAGATTGATGATATTAACCAGTACAAAAAGATTATGAACAGAGTAAATGAGAATGATTCTTTATTGTTTTTGGTTAAAAGAAATCAAGGCACAATATATATAGCTTTAAAAATAAATGGCAATGACAACTAATATTTCTGACCGACTTGTTGAATTAAACATACAAATTCCAAAGCCGGTTATACCTCTTGGCAGCTATACCCCGGCCTTAATAAGTGGAAATCATATATATGTTTCAGGTCAGCTTCCTTTACAAAATGGAAGTTTAATATATAAAGGCCGAGTTGGTGATGAAATAACCATTGAACAAGGATACGAAGCTGCAAGACTAGCTGCAATTAATGCATTATCTGCTATATCAACAATAATTGATAATCTGGATAGAATAAAGAAGATTGTAAAACTAAATGGTTATGTAATGTCCAGTCCTGATTTTTTTGATCAGCCAAAGGTTATTAACGGAGCATCTGAACTGTTATTCGATGTATTTGGCGATATTGGTGTTCATTCAAGAGCTGCTGTCGGTGTATCAAATCTTCCGATGCAAAGTTGTGTAGAGATTGATTTAATAGCCGAGATTTAAAAACACCTCTCTTCCCACTATAAATGAATAAAAGACCGGTTTATTTATATTCAGATACTCCTTCCAAAGCTACTAATATTTCCAATATAATAGAACATTTATCTAAATTCGGTATAGAGTCTGAATATAAAGGAGACTTCTTTGAATATCTGCGATTAAGTACTGCTAAGCAAAATGAGTTAAATCATTATCTTTCACTAACCCTCATCGATGATATTGAAAAAGAGAAGCTCGAATTATGCCACGCATCTCAAAACCAAAATACAAACAATAAAATTCTTTATGATGGATATCTATATATAAGTGTAATTAATAAATATTTTTTATTAGACTCAAATATTTCCGATTCTGTAATACACATAATTTATACAGATAAACTGCTCTGCACGTTTGAAAACAGAAGATATCATGCAAGAGTTGTACTCATGGGACATCCGTCATTCATATCGACTTCGGGACTCGTTGAGGCTCCTGCAAGACCTAGGGAGTACTATTTCTTAAAAGCCCAGTTTTTACAACATGGAAGAGACTTAAAAGAGCTCGATGAGTACTTTAAAGGTCAGTATCTTGAATACAACGATCCTAAGACTACCGAAATATTACAGTCCTACACTTTACAACCGATCATGTATGAGCTTACAGGAAAACCCTTTTGTGAAAACAAGACATGCTGCCTGTTTAACTCACATTGGCAAAAGGATGTGCTGGAAATACAGTATAATGGACAGCTGTGCAAGCATCATAGGCAGCTTATAGGAAATTTAACCTAACAAAATGCCGCTGGATGTATTCTTAACCTCCGGCCTGCTCCTGTAAGATGTTTACTGCTACCTCTGCTGCTTTTTTCCCTGATAGAAGCATTCCGCCAAATGTAGGTCCCATCCTTGGAAGACCATATATGGTGTTAACAGACATACCACATGCAATCAGGCCAGGATGAACCTCACCCGTATATTCAACAAGTGCTTCTTCTGATTTTTCTACCCACATTGAGCCGTGTCCCGGTAGTTTTTTATAAAGTCCCTGTTGAGAAAGTCTTGATGCAAGATATGCATCGTGACCAGTAGCATCTATCACAAGCTTTGATTCGATTGCGATAGGGTCTAAACAAGTGATTTCTTTTGGCATGTTTGCTATAGGTGTCCAGTTCATGACTATTCCCGCTACTCTGCCATTTTCTCTGTACACAAGATCATCAAACATGGTCATATTACGAATCTTTGCCCCTGCTTCACATGTAGTTGCAATGAGTTTAGAGCAGGCATAAGGACCGTCAGCAACATATAGTCCTTCACTTACTTCTTCATAAGGTACTTCTATTTCATCAAGTACAGTCTGGCCCGGATCTCTTACGGTTACTTTGTTCATTAAATAACCACCGATCCAAAAACCTCCACCCAAATAGTTCATTCTTTCTACAAGCAAAACTTTGTATTTCTTTTTAGCAATATCTTTTGCAGCTACAAGACCACTTGGGCCGGCTCCTACAACAATGACATCACTCTCAATATGTTCAGTAAATTCCTTAGCAAATCCCTCTACAATCGCTTTTGTAACTTCTTTTTCGCCAACCGGTGCAAATTTTGTATTGATTTCAGCCATTTGGTAAGCCTCCATGTGATCTGTTTATAAAGAGTTTAAATCTACCATTATTAGTATAGCCGTCAATATAATCTGTACTATTAAAACGTAAATTATACGCTATAATACCTCAAAGGCAGCTTTAATTATCTTTTTTAGTTAATATGGAGGAGAAGATGGATTCACTTTTAAGGAATTTTATACTTTTTATATTTGCACTCTTTTTATCACTTTTAATAAATACTCCTACTATAGCAGGACTTTTACTAGAGCAGGAAAGTTATCTGGAAAAAAATCCCGATAAAAAAGGAAAGGGGCAAATATACATTTCAGACAATAAAATCAAGTTTGTTGCAGATAATGATGACCCAATTATCATCTTCAATCTCAACAAAAACAAGCTTTATATTATTGACCAACAATCAAAACAGTATGTTGAAAGCTCACCTGATAAATATGTTGAGCTTGTGCAAGCAAACATGACCGAGCAAAAAAAGGCATTAAAGAAAGATCTTGCAAACATGGATAAAGCTAAAAGAGTTCAACAACTTAAAATATTGGAGAAAAAACGAATAAATATTAACGGTGATGAAAAATTAAAAAACTGGAAAATCAATAAAACAGATCAAACAAAAGAAATTGCAGGTCTAAAAACTGAGAAATTTGAACTACTTGAAGATGGAAAAGTAATACAGGATTTGTGGGTAAGCAATAAACTGGGGGAAATAGATTTTAATAAGCTTGCTGAATTTTATAGTGAAATTCAAAAAATTTCACAAGGTCTTTACCTGGGACCTGAAAATCAAAACAGGTTTAGTAAAACCCTTTCTGAGATTTATAAAATCGGGTATCCCATGGAAACTGTTGATTACAATCTTCCCGGAAACAGGGTTGAAACTACATTGTCAATAAAAGAGGTCGAATTAGCCGATAAAGATTTCAGACCTCCTAAAGATTACAAGAAGAATAAAATTTAGTACCGAAAATATTATAAAAGATCAGCTTTCCTGCTCTTTAGTCTCAGATTGCTCAGAACTATTTTCGTCAGCTGAAGCTTCCTCTGAACTTTCAAGGGAGTTTTCCTGCTCAGAACTTTCAGCAGCTTGCTCAGTTGCCTGTTCCTCACTTTGATCGCCAGTCTCAGAAGACTGCTCACCTTCTTCATTTTCAACAACAACTTTTACTGATGCTGAAACTTCGGGGTGAATTTTAACCGGTACATCATAGGTGCCTGTCTCTTTAATTGGCGCATCGAGAACGATATCTTTTTTGGATATTTTATAACCCTTTTGTGCTAAATCATCGGATATGTTCTGGGTGGTTACAGAGCCAAACAATTTGCCCTCTTCACCGACCTTTACTTTTATTGTGCACGTTACTGAACCCAGGTTGCTTGCAAGACTCTCGGCGTCTTCTTTTCTTTTTATCTGATGTTTTTCAATAATTCTTTGTTTTTGATTCCAAATTTTAAGGTTTCCTGGTGTTGCTTCTACAGCAAGATTTTTGGGTAGTAAGTAGTTTCTTGCAAGACCCCTTTTAACGTCTTTTATTTCTCCCATATACCCAACAGAGTCTACGTCAGTAGTTAATATAACTTTCATTTTTTACCTCCAATACCAATATGCGGCTATTATTTGTGTAAAACAGTAAATGGGATTAAAGCCAGTACCCTTGCTCTTTTGATAGCTGTTGCAAGAATTCTTTGATGTTTAGCACAGACTCCGGTAACCCTGCGTGGAACGATTTTTCTTCGCTCGGTAATATACCTTGCAAGCAGATCTACATTTTTATACTCAATCTCTTCTTTATTCTTACAAAACCTGCAGTATTTCTTTCTATTCATATATCTTCTATCTCTTGGTGATTCCATCAGCTCTGTCCTCCTTTATCATTTGAATTAGAATTTGGGCTTGCAAACGCACTGTTGTCCGTATCTGTTGATGCAGCAGCAGGCTCAGCACTGATTGGAGCAGGTGTTGCAGTAGCCTCAGGAGTTTCAGTTACTGGCGCAGAAGCCTCGGGTTTTGGAGCAGCTGATGCTGGTGCTGATGTAGCTTGTGGTTTTGAAGCTTCGGGTTTTACTGGTTTTGCCTTAGCAGGCTTGGTTTTTATGGTTAAAAACCGCAGGATATCTTCTCTTAAAAACTTAAAATTGTGCTCAATGTCATGTACTACATCAGAGTTAGCCTTATACTCTGCAATATAATAGATCCCTTTGGTGAGATCGTTTATAGGGTAGGCAAGCTCTCTTTGCTGCCATTTTTCCAGTTTTGATAATTCCCCATCATTTTTGGAAACTGCTTCTTTGATCTTATCTAAAATCTTATTCAGATTTTCTTCTGCAATATCTACAGGTGTTATAAAAACTGTTTCATAACTTTGCATCTTAACCTCCGTCTTGGTCAATATCGACCCTGGGTCTTAATATAGACCCAGAGTGACAGAACTTTTTATTTTATTTTTTATTTATATTACATAAAAAGAGCAGGAGCTACAACAAGTGAAACAATTGACATAAGTTTAATCAAAATGTTCATTGCAGGTCCTGTTGTATCTTTAAATGGATCACCAATCGTGTCACCCACAACTGCTGCCTTATGAGCATCTGATCCTTTACCTCCGAGATTGCCCTCTTCAATATATTTCTTAGCATTGTCCCATGCTCCACCGGCATTTGCCATCATAAGAGCAAGCATAACACCTGAAACTAGAGCACCTGCTAAAAATCCGCCAAGTGCTTCAGGCCCAAGTATCCAGCCTATTATGATAGGAGCTGAAACTGCTGTAACTCCAGGCCAAATCATTTCTTTGATTGAGGACTTTGTGCTAATCTCAACACATTTTGCATAATCAGCCTTTGCTTCACCTTCCATAAGCCCTTTGATTTCTCTAAACTGTCTTCTAACTTCTTCAACCATCTGCTGAGCGGTTCTTCCTACTGAACCCATTGTAAGAGCGCCTATGAAGTAAGGAATGGTTCCACCTATAAGCATCCCTGCTACTACCTTGCTGTTTGTAAGGTTAATTGAATCAAGACCAACAGCCTTTGTGTATGCTGCAAAAAGAGCAAGAGCAGCAAGTGCAGCTGAGCCGATTGCAAATCCTTTACCTATAGCAGCTGTTGTGTTTCCAAGTGAATCAAGCTTATCTGTGATTACTCTTACGTCATCACCAAGCTCAGACATTTCTGTTATACCACCAGCGTTATCAGCCACAGGTCCATAAGCATCAACTGACATTGTGATACCGATTGTTGCTAACATACTGACTGCTGCAATTCCGATTCCATAAAGACCTGCAAACCAAAATGAACAACTAATGGCAAGCACGATTATAAGCACTGGCCATGCTGTACTTTTCATACCGACTGCAAGACCTTCAATTATATTTGTGGCTACACTTGTTTGTGATGCTTCGGCTATCTTTTTAACGGGAGCTCCGGATGTATAATATTCAGTTACAAGACCAATTGCTACACCTGAGAGCAGGCCAAATACTGCTGCACCCCAGACTTTAACTGCAAACACCCCAATGCCGTCAACCAGGCCAAGCAGTCCAAGAACAAGTAAACTTACTCCAAGGTAAATACCGCCGGCAAAGAATGTTCCATATCTAAGAACCGATTGAGGTTCATCATCTTTCTTTCTTTCAATATATCTTGCTCCAAGTATTGAAGCTACACTGCCGATTGTAATTAGAACGATTGGAATTGCCATAAGAGCAATTCTATTATGATCTGTCATACCAGCTGCTATCACTATGGTCGCAATAACAGAACTTACATATGACTCAAAAAGGTCGGCACCCATACCTGCTACGTCTCCGACGTTATCACCAACGTTATCAGCAATAGTTGCCGGGTTTCTTGGATCATCTTCAGGAATTCCTGCTTCAACCTTACCTACAAGGTCAGCACCAACGTCTGCTGCTTTTGTAAAAATACCGCCGCCGATTCTTGCAAAAAGAGCAACCGAACTGGCGCCCATGGCAAAACCGCCTATTACTCCGGAAAAGTTGGTAACAAATCCAGTGAGTGCTGTACCGGTTGGATTTTCAGGAATACCTATTTGAAGCGCATATCCAACTGAAAGACCAAGTAGCCCAAGTCCTGCAACAGAAAGACCCATGATGTTTCCACCTTTAAATGCAGCAGAAAGTGCTGCTCCCTGTCCATCGCTTGCAGCAGCCTGTGCGGTTCTTACGTTTGCCTTTGTTGCGGACATCATTCCAAAAAACCCCGCAAGGCAGGAAAGGCCCGCGCCGCATGCATATGCAAGTGCTGTAGCAAAGCCAAGCCCAAACCATACTAGGAAAAATATAATAACGGCAAAAATACCTATAATTTTATATTCACTCTTAAGAAATACCATTGCACCCTCGTGAATAGCAGTTGCAATTTCTTTCATCTTATCGTTTCCTTCAGGAAGTGCTTTAAGGCCGCCATACACTATGTATGCGTAACCCAAAACTCCTAAAGAAACTAAAACTCCAAGCGAAGCGATTAACTCACTCATAACTTACTTCCTCCTTAATATAACGAAAACTTAAAAATCATTTAATTTTTAAACTTCCTCTTTTTCAATTTCATTTTCTATATTTTTTTCGGCTCTTATATTAAATCGATTCATGGCTTTTTCAATACCACTTGTAATAATTTCATAAACACTGTCTCTTACGCTATCTAAAACTTCAAAAAGCTGTTTACTTTCTTCTTTATTAAAATTTGATAGAACATGCTTAATTACCTTATCCCTGTCGTAAGGTTTTCCTACCCCTATCCTTACCCTTGGAAAATTCTGAGAGCCTATATTTGCGATTATAGATTTAATTCCATTGTGTCCGGCACTCCCTCCACCATTTTTAATTTTAATTCTTCCAAGTGGTATATCCATCTCATCATGTATTATTATCAAATTTTCTGTATCTATTTTATAATACTCTTTCGCTTCTCTAATAGCGTTTCCGCTATTGTTCATATAGGTTTGGGGTTTAATAAGTAAAACTTTTTGGTTTCCGAAATGCCCTAATTCATAAAAACTTTGAAACCCCTTTTTTGTAACACTCACCCCTATATCTTGAGCAATTCTATCTACACCCAAAAACCCCACGTTATGTCGTGTGTTTTCATACTCTCTGCCCGGGTTACCCAGACCTGCTATTAGAAACATCCACTATTGTTTATATAATAATTTATTCAGACCCTGCAGATTCCTCATTTTTCTCTTCTCTCTCTGTTTCCGTAGCCTCTTCACCTTCACCTTCTTCTTCTGCAGTCAAAGTTTTTTCAACCCTTGGAGCAAGTACTGTAACAATTGTTGAGCCTGGATCATCTAAAATCGTAACCTTATCTGAAACCTCTAAGTCCTTTACATGAATAGATTCAGTTATATGCAGATCCGTCACATCTATAACAAATTCATTTGGAATATCCGAAGGCAAACACTCAATCTCTACCTCTCTCACTATCTTTTCAAGCATTCCCTTTTCTTCACGAACCCCAATTGGTATTCCCTTGATTTTTACCGGAATCTTAACAGAAAAAGTCTGTTTCATGTCCAGCTCAAGAAAATCGAGATGGATTGATTTATTTTTTAAGTAGTCCATTTGGACGTCTCTAAGCAGGGATAGCTTTGTAGTCTCATTTCCCCCTTCCCAATCGCTAATATGCATTTCAAGAAGTGTATTCTCACCAGCATCAGTTGAAAGTGCTTCTTTAAGCTCAGCAGGATTTACCACTATCGATTCGGGCTCTGAACCTTTTCCATATAGAACCGCGGGTATATTTCCTTCTTTTCTTATAGCCTTAGAGCCGCTTTTCCCCATCCTTACTCTTCTCTTTACATTTAATACGCTTTGTGCCATTTTTAAACTCCTAAAATTTAATTAAATAATGTACTTATAGATTCTCCGGTTGTTATTCTTTTTATTGCTTCACCAAGCAGATCAGCAATGCTCAAAAATTTAATCTTCTCGCATTTCAGCGTTTCTTCTCTTGGCGGGATAGTATCTGTTATTATTACCTCTTCAAAATGTGAATCGTTTATCCTCTGAACAGCCTTTCCTGATAATACTCCATGAGTACAGCAAAGACTAACACTCTTTGCTCCCTCGGCCATTATAGATTTTGCTGCCTGTACGGCAGTGCCGGCAGTGTCAACCATATCATCAACTATTATGGCAGTTTTATCCTTTACATCACCAATAAGATACATGATCTCTGCTACATTTGGAGCCGTTCTTCTCTTATCGGTCATGGCTAGGGTAGCATGCAGTCTTTTTGCATATGCTCTTGCCCTCTCCATACCTCCGGCATCAGGGGATACTATTACTATATCCTCTCCATCAAATCTTTTCTTTATATAATCTATGAATATTGGCGCAGCATATATATGATCAACAGGCACATCAAAAAAGCCCTGAATCTGCCCGGCATGTAAATCGACAGTAACAAGCCTGTCGACACCGGCTCTAAGCAGTATTTCCGCTACAAGCTTAGCGCTTATCGGTGCTCTGGGTTGTACTTTTCTATCCTGTCTGGCATAGCCGAAGTATGGAATAACAGCCGTTATTTCCTTTGATGAAGCACGTTTGAGGGCATCTGTAATAATTAGAAGCTCCATTATGTGCTCATTTACCGGAGGACATGTGGACTGGATAATAAATACGTGGTCTCCCCTTATGCTCTCTTTGATATTTATAAATATCTCCCCGTCACTAAATCTATGAATATCTATTTCACCGGGACGGACTCCCAGATACTCGCAAATAGCGTTGCCAAGAGGTATGTTTGAATTCCCACTAAATATCTTTGCTGACTCCATCTCTACACTTTCCAAGTTTAAAGTACAAAAGCAGGTATTATAAAGAACAAAATGTATATTTCAAGGTACCATAATATATTATTAATTGAGATATTAATACATCTAACAATAGCTTAAAACAATGTATATTAGTTATCCGTTTTCCAACATAAGTATTATATTATAAAATTGATTAAAGCCGGCGTAGGATGTTCAAATAATCCAAAAAGTTTAGAGGCTGCTGAGAATGCTTGTAGGGATTGTTTAACTCAGGCTGGAATCGAAAAAGCCGATTTTATTTTAATATTCACTACATTCCACCACAGAAATAATTACCAGAAAATATTAGAAAAAGTATCTGAAATAACAGGAACACACAATATCACAGGGTGCAGCGCCACAGGAGTATTATCTCATTTTGGTGAGATAGAGGGTGAGCCTGGGATAGTAGTTCTCGGAGTGTGTTCAGATAGTCTTAAAGCAAAGTGTTTTATTGATTCAATTTCTACGGATATGGGCCAAGCATCTGGCAATAATATTATCAACAGACTTATAGAGATTAACACTAAAACCAAACTGGCTATGGTCCTTGCCGATCCTTTTAGTTTCCATCATAACTTATTCTTTAACTCACTTGAACACGCAAGTGATATAGTACATATAATTGGCGCTACATGTTCTGAAGACCCTAGTTCACCTGCAACTTTCCAGTATAGAGATAATATGGTTAACAGTTCAAGCCTTTCAGGGGCGATAATTAGCGGTAACTTTAATTATAATATTGGTCTGACTCAGGGCTGTAAACCCGCATCTAAACCGCTTAGAGTTACAGAATGTAACCGCAACGTGATAATGGAAATAGACGGCAGACCGGCATTTGAAGTACTCAAGGCATACGTCCCGGCACATATATTAGAAAATCCAAATGATCTTTTAAGAATTGTAAGCGTGGGGCTCTGCTCAGCGGTTAAGAGCGATACGGACAGCACAAGAAATTATATGGTTAGAAATCTTATGGGCGTAGATGATAATTCTGGCATAATAGGGATTGCAGAAGATATCAATGTTGGTGATGAAATAGTCATAACATTAAGAAACCCCGAGATGGCGCGAGAAGATCTTAAGGATATGCTTGAAAATCTTAAATCACAAATTGCTGATATGAGTAAAGTAAGATTCGGAATATATTTTAATTGCTGCGGGAGGGGATCATATTTTTACGGAAACAAAGACATCGACACGGCTTACATATCAAGCTACTTCCCCGATATTCCAATGATTGGATTTTTTGGAAATTCGGAGATTGCCCCAATGATGGGAAGCAATCATCTGTTCACATATACAGGCGTGCTAACTCTTTTTTCAGAACCTTAATTGTTAATCTTCTTTTTTAAAATCCAAAGAGCAGGAATTTATACAGTATCTTAAGCCCGTGGGGTTTGGCCCGTCCTCAAAAACGTGGCCCAGATGGGCATCACATTTATCGCACATTACCTCTGTTCTTATCATCCCGTGACTCCTATCTGTCTCCGCTTTAACATTTTCCTCTTTTTCTGGCTTATAAAAGCTTGGCCAGCCGGAGCCTGAGTCAAACTTTGTATCAGATGAAAAAAGCTCTGTTCCACAGCACACGCATACATACTTACCCTTTTCCTTATTCTCGTTGTACTTTCCGGTAAATGGTCTTTCGGTTCCCTTTTCTCTAGTAACTCTATACTGCTCCGGGGTTAGCTCCTTTTGCCATTCTTGCTCTGTTTTATTTATTTTTTCTGACATTATTTACTCTCCATATTTCAAAACATTATTATTTTAAAAATACATTTAAGTATATATGATAATAATTATGAATATAAAGCTTCAAATATTTTTATTTCTAATCGGTATAACGTTGTTTAATAATCAACTTATATCAGACCCAATTATAACCTCTAATGCAATTTTCCAGCCTGTGATTGCTCAAAACGGAATGGTAGCGTCTGATAACAAGGAGGCTACTGAAGCCGGGCTTAAGATTTTAAAAGATGGCGGCAATGCTATCGATGCTGCTGTTACTATTGGCTTTACAATGGCGGCTACTTATCCAAGGGCAGGAAACCTTGGTGGTGGCGGATTTATGCTTATCTATCTTGCAGATTCAAGGGAAGTCATTGCCATTGACTATAGGGAAAAGGCCCCTAAAGCTGTAACAAGGGATATGTTTTTGGACAAAGATGGAAATGTCGATAAAGAAAAATCCAGACATTCATATTTGGCTGCAGGAGTTCCCGGAACAGTTGCAGGTCTGTCTTTAGCGCTTGAGAAATACGGAACTATCCCTCTTAAAAAAGCATTAAAACCAGCAATTAAATATGCGAAGAATGGTCTGGATGTTAACTACGAGCTCAGTAGTTCACTTAAGTCAGTTAAAGAAAGGATGAAAAAATCGCCTGATGCCTATAACACTTTTTTCAAAGAAGATGGAGATTCATACGATATTGGTGAGAAAATAGTACAAAATTGGTGAGAAAATAGTACAAAAGGATTTAGCATGGAGTCTGAAACAGATTAATAAACATGGACCGGATGCATTTTATAATGGAAAGATAGCTGAAAAGATTGTTTCGGATATGAATGAAAACGATGGGCTAATCACAGCAGATGACCTAAGCTCATATAAACCGGTAATAAGAAAACCAATTTATGGAACATATAGAGGTTATGAAATCTACTCCATGCCTCCGCCAAGCTCAGGGGGGATTCATCTTATACAGATACTTAATATGCTAGAACACTTTGATATATCCAATATTGGTCATAATAACTCAAGGTCTGTTCATATAATAGCCGAGGCCATGAAGTTAGCCTATGCGGACAGATCAAAATACCTGGGTGATTCGGATTTTGTACAGGTTCCAATCAGCGAGTTAACTTCAAAAAAATACGCAAAATATCTCAGCAAAAAAATTAACCTGAATAAATCTACTCCAAGTAAAAATATAGGGCCCGGCAACCCGTATATTGCTGGTGGTAATGACACGACTCATTTCACAGTTATAGACAAATCGGGAAATGTGGTATCAAACACATATACAATTAACTTTAGTTATGGTTCTAAAATCATGGCTAAAGGAACGGGAATATTGCTGAATAATGAAATGGATGATTTTTCAGCTAAACCCGGTGTGCCTAATGCATACGGACTTGTTGGTGGAGAGTTTAATGCTATAGAACCGGAAAAACGAATGCTAAGTTCTATGAGCCCGACTATTGTGCTAAAAGATAAAAAGCCTTTTCTTGCAACAGGTAGCCCGGGTGGAAGCAGAATAATTACTACAGTACTTCATATTATATCAAACGTCATAGATCATAAAATGAATATAGCAACGGCTACTGCATCACCAAGATTTCATCATCAGTGGCTTCCTGATATTTTGTTTATGGAAAGCGGTTTTAGCAATGACACCAATAAGATATTAGAAAAGAAAGGCCATGAAATAAAAGTTGGAAGAGCTATGGGTAGCACGCAGAGCATTATGAAAATTGGAGACTACTATTATGGCTATTCCGATCCAAGAAGGGCCGGTGGACTTACTAAAGGTTACTGATATTGTGCAGAAATATCGAGCATCCTGTCTATTGCATTCTTAGCCTTATTTGCAATTGGAAGGGGCACCTTAACCTCAAATTGTTCATTCTGAAGTGATTCCAGAACATTATGAAGATTTATCATCTTCATGTATTTACACACAGCATTTTCGTTAGCTGCATAAAACTGTTTTTCAGGATTGTGTTTTTTGAGTGTATGAAGGATTCCGGTTTCTGTTGCAATTATAAATTCTTTGGATTTTGAACTTTTAGCGTGTTTTAGCATTCCGCCTGTTGAGAGTACTTTTACAGGTTTACCGTTAAATGTATCATTTGAACATTCGTAAAGCGTAGAAGTCGAGCAACCACATTCGGGATGAATAACAAGCTCAGCATCCGGATGTTCATCAGTGGTTCGTTTTATATCCTCACCCTTAATGTCCGCGTGCACATGACACTCGCCAGGCCAGATATTAATTTCTCTTCCTGTCTCCCTTGCAACAAAAGCGCCGAGGAACATATCGGGTAAAAACAGTATTTCTTTATCTTCTGGAATGGAATTTACTACTTCTACTGCATTTGAAGATGTACAGCAGTAGTCACTTTCAGACTTCACTTCAGCCGTGGTATTAACATATGATACCACTACAGCTCCGGGATGCTGCTTTTTCCAGTCCCTAAGTTGATCAGCAGTAATAGTATCAGACAGTGAGCATCCTGCTCCCAGATCGGGTATCAATACCTTTTTGTCCGGAGAGATAATAGAAGCAGTTTCTGCCATAAAATGCACACCACAAAATACTATAATATCAGCATCTGTCCTGCCAGCCTGCTGAGAAAGACCCAGTGAATCGCCTACAAAGTCCGCTATATCCTGTACATCCGGTATTTGGTAGTTATGTGCAAGGAT
>JBFFSH010000062.1:0-15519 GCA_041572575.1 Thermodesulfobacteriota bacterium | reverse complement strand
ATGGAATTGACAGAAAACACTTTGTTTTGTATCTAAAAGAGATGGAATTTAGATTTAATAACAGAAATGTAGATTTAGTTAATAAAATAAAGGAGATTCTGCATTACTTATAGCTCTGTTCTATGCGAGCTCCTTAATTTATATTCCAGCCAGCCTCTATGGTTGGCTGGCGTTTTATATTCACTAAATACTAATTCAGATTAATTTGTATCCGATATATATTCAATGCCGTGCATTCTCGTAAATAGCTGCCAGTCAAACTGCTTTGGTTTTACTGCATGAAGCGGTATGGATTCAACGTGCCCTAGTCCATGGGTTCCAAGACAGCAGCCCACAATCGACATTGGATCTTCAACAAGACGCTTAACCGTTTCATAGGCAAGATACTGGCCTAAACCCTTGTCTACATGAGACGGCGGGGCGCCCCTCAGTGTATGTCCCAGAATAGTAGCTTTCGTTGCTACGGGGAGATTATATAAGCCCTTTTTGCTTTCAATATTATCCCACTTAGATATTTGTTCCGATACATATTCTGAAAGACCGTGTATTCCTCCAAGCTCATGATGCCGGTGAGGGGTTTTTTCTGCTACTATGAACAGGTGGCTTTTGTTTGGAACGCCGAGTGTGCGCTTGAGTGTGCCCAGTATGACACGGTCGATATATGCATCGGGGTCAGGATGCTCATTTATTAGCACTCCCTCTGCCCGTGCCTGAAATCCGCATGCAAGCGCCAGATGCCCAGAGCCTGCACCCATGATCTCTACGAAAAATATGCTTCCCATAGCTGAACTTGTAGCCTTTAGGGATTCCAGTGATTGGTTTGCAAGTGCAACTGCAGAGTGAAACCCGAGAGAAGTTGTGCCTTCTATATTGTCATCAATCGACCCCGGTATGGCTACAACATGTACTCCCAGTCTTTCAAAAAGGGCTCTGCCTCCCCTTAGCGTTCCATCACCGCCTATAACTACCAATGCACCGTTTTTAATGTATGGCTGAAGATTTTTGTAAGCAATGTCCTGGACCCGCTCGTCCTTGAACTCTTCAAACCTGCTGCTTCCAATAGGGGTGCTGGGCATACTTACCATTCCCCTTGTATCCTCTTCTGAAACGGTCTCTATCCAGTTATTGGCAAGTCCAAGGAACCCGTGCCTTACAAAATATACTTCAATTCCGAATCGTTTCCCTACAACTCTCAGCTCCTTTAGGGCTGCGCCTGCGCCTGAAAAATCTCCACCTGATACAAGTGCAACAATTTTTTTTATCTTGCCAGGTTTTAACTTAATTCTGCTTTTTCTTTTCTCTTCTAAAGACTTCCATGTCTCACGGGTCTGTTGTTCGGCAGCGGATAGTCCAACAGCGGTTGAATAACCTGTAAGATAGCCCTGCTCGAGCGCCAGCAGTACCACATTGTCCTGCTTTTCTTTATATTCTCCAAACTCTTCGAAAGCTTCAGCAAATGGGCGGGGGTCTAAAAAGATAATCAGAGCTCTCAATGTGGAGCTATGTGTATAGAGGCAGAGCACATTTCCTTTATTATTTAAGGCAAGTTTTCTAAAGCCTCCCGTAACTTCTACATACAGATCAAAAAAACTCTGCCCGCCGGGATAGCAATACAGCGGATTTTTAATAAGCTTCTTAGCAGTTTTTTCATCACAACCGAAAATCCTTGCTGCTTCGCTAATCTCGAATTTCTTTTCTACACCTGTCACCCAGCCAAAATCCTGAGATTCTAAAGCGTCAGCAAATTGAGGTTTTTTCCTTTTGGTATCTTTGTCCAGAATTGATTTTATTATATGATCATATAGCTGTCTGGTGTTAGGGCTTGAGCTTGTTTTGTGTTTGAATTTTTTGGGGTCTAAAAAATTTGGGACATCTAAAAACTCAAGCTGCTGTCCAACTATTCCAAGCATCCTGGCAAGCGCCTTTCCTACAGCTTCTGCCTTTAATACTCCTTTATCTTCATCAAGGGTATTCGCCAGTCTTCTTCCTACTCTGTATGTGCTGCTGTCAACTTTTGAAAGCCCGTGTCTTAATGTAAAGAGTAAACATCTGTCAGCAAGCTCTTTTGGTACAAGCCAGTATCTGTCGTCTCCAAGGTCTATGACTATACGACCTTCTGTAAGCCCGGGGCTTAACTGATCACGCGGAACAATCGAGGTCGGACGTCTTCTTATTGGTTTTTGAATTGAGCCTATTGGGCTTGAAAGCAGGGCGTTTAATTCACCTTCAATAAGCATGCGGTTCCAGGCTGTATAAAAGAGCAGGGCATCACCGCTGCATGAATTTTCAATAATAAGCTGTCTTTGCTTTATATAATCATCAGCTGTTTCAAACCCCTTTTGAGCACGTACGACAAACTGTTTTATCTCATCTTTTATAGATTGTACTTTTTTGATGCGATTTATTGAGGCTTTTGGTTTTGATGGCGGCTTTGCTCCCTCTGCCCTTGAAGCTTCGGCCATAGTCTGTCCGTATGTAATTAGCGATTCTTTAGTTATAAAGTCCAGATCGTTCTTAATATTCATTTTTACCCCATTTATAAAATTCAACTCTAGCACAGAATTTATACTTGCCAAATTCATAAAATATATATGATGTTTCGGTATAATTTATAAATCAAGAATAATTGAAATATTTCTGTAGTTGAATGATCTGATTATTTGTTGTTCATTAGGATTCGTATTGAAATAAATATTATTAATTTACATTCTATTACAGAATTGTGTTTTAAAATGTTAAAATATACAGGTGGTACAAAACGCTAAGGGGTAAATTGAGGAGCAGTTAGTAAAAGGGAATAGGTGATGAAAAATTGTTTATTACAACTGCTGTCCTATCTGTCATCTACTGAGATTGAAAAATGATAGGTAAAACAATCGGGCCTTATAATATTACAGGGGTTTTAGGAAAAGGTGGTATGGGTATTGTTTATAAAGCCATTCATACTACCTTAGAGCAACAGGTTGCCATTAAAGCACTGTCGTCCGATATGTCAGACAACCCTTCCAACAGGCAAAGGTTTATTAAAGAAGCAAAGATACATGCAAAATTTTCTCATCCAAATGTTGTAAATATTTTTAATTATCTCGAAGAAGAAAATGATGTATTTATCGTTATGGAGTATGTGGATGGTGAAACACTGGATCAAAAGCTAAAAAGAGAGGGAACGATATCTGAAGAGCAGGCAATTTCATTGTCCCTTCCTGTTTTGCAAGCTCTTGATTTTATGCATTCAAACGGAGTAGTGCACAGAGACATAAAGCCAAGCAACATCATGATAACAAAGACAGGGCTTGTGAAAGTAACTGATTTTGGTATAGCAAAAATAGTTAATGAAAAAACCCAGCAGACAAAAACAGGGATGGTTGGATCACTTTACTATATTTCGCCGGAGCAGATTCTGGGTGAACAAACAAGCGCTGCAACAGATGTATATTCATTTGGTGCTACGCTCTTTCATATGGTTACGGGTAAGGCTCTTTATGAAGGTACCGAATATGCTATTATGAGAAGCCATCTGGAAGGCAAGCCCATACCACCCTGGGAGTTAAATGATTCTGTATCGAAAAATTTTGGAAAGGTTGTGCTTAAAGCTATTCAAAAGGCACCCCGAGACAGATACAAAAGTGCTAAAGAATTTTCTTCTGACCTTATAAAAGTGCAGAGCGGCTCTCAAATCTCCATATCCCTGCCCGGAATTTTAAAAAACAATAAAAACCGACTAACCGAGGTCGTGTCTAAAAGAAAAAGGGCAATATATGGAGGAATTGCAGCAGTATTGCTATTTACCGTAATTGCTTTTGGTATTAATAGAGACCCTCAACAACAAAATGTAAATCCTGTTAACACCAGCTCTGTCATAGATAAAGGATCTAAAGAACAACTGTTACCTAACACTGAGATAGATACAGTCACTGATATAAATCAGACTAAATCTGTACCTAAAAGTCTGACATCAACTAATATTAAACCATCTCAGAGAAAACCTATAAAGACACAAAAACAATTTGAAGAGGATGAAAGATTTATTTTATTTGATGAAGAATTGTATAAAGAAAAAAACACCAGAAAATCAGCAGAGCAGAATAAAAAGCTTGAAGAAAAAAACAGAATACTTGAGGATAAGTTAAGAGAAGAACAAAAGAGGTATGAAGCAAAAGCCCGTGAAAAAAGAAAAAGAGAACAACGACTGAAACGCGAGGAAGAAAAAAAGCTTAGAGAACAAGAGAAAAAACAAAATGGCGGAGTTAAAAATAGCTATAAAAAAGTATATAATCCGGTTAAGAAAAATGTATTTCATCCAATAAAAAAAGGGTTTAATAAGCTAAAGGATAAAATTGATTGATACTGTTCTCAAAAGATATATATAGCTATTACTAATTTAAAATAATATCGATTATGAATCACCCTGAAATATTACTCCTGCCAATAATGATGTTTGCCGATTATTTTTTAACCATCCTGGGTGCAATAAAAATTGAGCAAGGATACTCCAAACATTTTAAGACTGAGCACTATGAGCTTAATCCGCAGTGGCAGCAGGATGTAAAAGAAATAAAGTGGTTTAATATAAAACACATTATTGTTACGATACTTGTTACAATTGGACTAGGTTACATTTTTGAATCTTTTTATTTACCTTATGCTTTAATTAAAATGCTAATAGGCTGTATTCTCGTTCTCTATGCAATGATCATTGGAAGGCATATTACCAACCTTCTAATCTTCTCGTATGTAAATCGAAATCCCGGACATATTTCAGGTGAAGTGAATATGACTCACGAATTTGTTCTTTACCTCTCACTGTTTCAAACTGTTATGGTGTTAGTTCCAATTATTCTCATTGCAATTTTTTCAAATAGCTACTTTTCTTACGGCGGAGCAATTGGTATTACCCTTTTTATTCTTGTGAATTATCAGTGGATTAGAAAGGCTAATAGACAGTAGTTTTATTTATTTCAGTGCTTTTATATATGCGGGTGATACTTTTTTTGTTTAAGGAAGTATTAGTATTTTTCAATAATGTAATATAATAGGACATATTGCATCTTTTTAAATATTTAAGTTATATAACACCTTGTAAACATTAACTATTTTGTGGCTTATAATGGCATAATATATGCAATTTATTCTATTAAAACTTTATTTTGGGGGTAAGAAAAATGGAAATGATGGAAAAAATGGAAAAGATGATGGGAAACATGGACAAGGGAGAAATGAAAAAAATGATGGAGCAGATGATGTCAAAATGCTGTGGGGATATGTCAGAAGAGCATAAGGAAAAAGCTGCACAAGAAATTAAGACTGGCTGCTGCGAAGAAGGGGAGATGCCTCAGATGCCACAGATGATCATGAAGATGATGCCTCACTGCCTTGAGATGATACTTCCTAAATTGTCGGAAGAAGACAGGAATAAATTTGTTATGGAAATGGCTTCTATACTATTTGCAAAACAAAAACCTTAGGTAAATATCTGTCTAGGTCGGAAAATATTAATTGTGGCAAATAATAATAAGGAGAAATATGTGAGTGCAATAAAATATGCTCTGATATCTCTCAGTTTCGTTTTTCTCAATCTAGTATTTGTCTGCCCGGTATTCGGTGCAGAACAGCCTCCGCCACATACACATCCATACCCATGGACATCGTGGCATGGAATGCAGTGGCCCGCATATTGGTGGATTTTCCCCCTACTGTTTTTCATTGTGATGTGCGTGCTATTTATTTTCTTCATGAAAAGAGGTGGCATGAGCTGCTGGTGGGGTCACAGGATGATGGACACACCAGAAATCCGTGACGCAATAAAAAGGTATATGGGTGAGCATTCTGAGTCGGCTCTTGAAATACTAAACAAGAGATACGCCAAGGGCGAGATTGACAAACAGGAATACGAGGAGAAAAAAGCTGCGATTACAGGTTAATAGTAATAGCTTTTGTTAAAAGTATATAGTCAGTGGGTTCAGTATAATTATAAAAAACTATTAATACAGTAATAACTAAAAAGACTATAGTTAGAGTGGAGGATAACTCATGAATGTCAAAGTAGCCGATTTAATGATTAAGAATGTAATAAACTGCGGACCTCATAACTCAATTGAACATGTAAGAAATATCATGAAAAAGAACAAAGTGCATGCAATCCCGATTGTTGACGACGACGAAATCTTAAAAGGCATTGTATCTACCCTCGATCTTACAGACAGCCTCAAGGATAATACACCGATCAGCAAAATTATGACCGAAAAAGTTTATTCTATTCCTTTGTACAATGATATTCATCATGCTGCAAGGCTTATGCGAAATCATCATGTGCACCATGTAGTTGTTACGAATGAAAAAAAGGTAGTAGGAATACTAAGCTCTTTTGATCTATTAAAACTGGTAGAAAAACACAGATTCGAGATCAAGCCGGCGCCTAGTAAATCAACCAAGAAAAAAGCTAGAAGAGAGTAAATAAAGTACCGAGGCTACAGCAATATTTAGCTGTGTTAACCTGGATTTTTGTATACGCTTAGAACTCGTGTTTTGTAATAATAATGGAAAGAGTTACTTATTGGCCGATTTAAAAATTAAATCGGCCTTTTTCATTAACTGCTAATCTCTTCAGCTGCCTGCATGGATACGCCGGTATTAGCAACACAGGCGCTGGCATTCATTACCATAGCAATATTGATTGCTTCAACGATTTCTTCTTTGACAACACCTTCCTGCAGTCCGTCTCTTACGCAGCTTCTAATACACCACGGGCATTTAGCCAATATTGCACAGGCAAGACCCATAAGTCCTTTTTTTAGCTTTTTGGGAAGGTGACCGTCTTCGTATACTATTTCATGAAATGCATTGAACTTTTCGTGCATTGAGCCGCTTACTTTATGAAAGTCCTGTATTTGGGGAGTTATATTTTTGCTTATAAAGTAACCCTTAACAACACTTTCCTTGTTTTTCATTAAATCATAATTTTCAAGCGCAATACTGCTAAATGCATAAGGCTGACCTATTGCAAGCCTCATTGCTATGTATACAGATTCTGCAATCTGTTCATCAGTAGCGCCAAGTTCTTTGGATTTTATTGTTCTTTCTCGTATGTCATGTGCAGATTCGGTTATGTAGGCGCAGGCAAGAGCAATTAGCTGTTTGTCTTTTGCGCTTATAAGTCCCTCTTTGAAAACTTCGTCACGAAATCCACCCCATGTTTCGTTTAACTCCGGCACCAGATTTTCGAATTTGCTGATGTACTTATTTACCTCGTCGTAATTTTCACTCATAATCTTTCTCCTTCTTGTTTTATTTATATATATATTACATAACGTTAAAAAAATTAAGAAATAACTATCTTTCCAAAATGCGAGCCGCTTTTTAAATAATCAAAAGATTCAGTGGCATTCTCAAATTCAAATGTCTTTCCAATTACAGGTTTAATATCATTTGCTTCTATTACTTTGTTCATGGATTCAAACATATCTCTGCTTCCAACATATATTCCCTGTAGTGTGAGTCTCTTTAGCATTATCATTACAGGGGAAGGATTTTGTTCAGGTTGTCCGGACAGCACACCTATTAAACTTATGCGCCCACTAACTTTTGCAGAAGTTATTGATTTCTCGAGGGTGCCTGCCCCACCGACTTCTATAACATTATCTACGCCTTGTCCATCTGTGATTTTTAAAACTTCTTTTTCCCAATCCGGATGCTCTTTGTAATTTATAGTATGATCGGCCCCTAATTTTCTGGCCATTTCCAGCTTTTCATCACTGCTTGATGTGATTATAGCTTTTGCACCTTCAGCTTTTACGAATTGTAATGCAAAAATTGATACTCCCCCTGTTCCAAGCATGAGAACGGTATCATCTGGTTTTACCGGGTTGAAATTCAGTGCCTGCCATGCTGTCACAGCTGCACATGGAAGGGTAGCAGCCTCATGGTAGTTTAGATTATCCGGTATTTTAACAACGCCATTTTCATTTAATACGACTTTTTCAGCAAGCACACCATCTATAGCACCTCCAAGAGCAGAACCTATCTGTTCATCAGTTAAATCTCCGCTTATCCAGGTCTGAAAAAATATTCCGGCAACCCTGTCACCTTTTTTAAATCTTGTGACCGAATTGCCAACGGAGACAACTTCACCCGCGCCATCGGATAGTGGAATTAGTGGTGGATTGGTTTTTACTTTATCATTTCTATAATATCCACCTCTAAGCATACTAAGGTCTCTGTAATTGAGTGACCATGCTTTCATATCTATAAGTACATCGTTTGGTCCTATCTCAGGTTCAGGTATTTCATTAAGATTCATTTCATATAATTTATCTTGTTTTGAAATTTGATAAGCTTTCATTTTTAACTCCTTTTATTTTTTAAAAAGTTGATTATATTCGGATAGGTTACTATAATCAACTAGTATACTTTTAGTAACCACTAATTGAGGAGGAAATATGAGAACTGAAGCAGATACTACTGAAGATAAAAAACAAGTAGCGGATTTTTCCGATCCATGCATTTTACCTTGTCCTATTGAAAGAGGTATGAGGATAATTGGTGGAAAGTGGAAAGGGTCGATACTGTGGTATCTAAAAGACGGCCCCATACGATTTAATGAACTTGCTAGGAAATTAAAAGGCGCAAGTAAGAAGATGGTTAACCAAAGGTTAAAAGAGATGGAAGATATTGGTTTGCTCAAACGCAGGGTAATAAGTACAAAACCGATAGCTGTGGAATACGAGATAACTGATTTCGGAAGATCAGCGCTAGTGTTTTTAAATGAATTAAAAGACTGGTCTCTTGAGAATAATATTTAAAAATCTGGTTAACTTTAACATGTAAGAGTACATGCTAATTTATCAAAACAATGGAAATAACAGTTTGTTAAAGAATAAAAGTAATTTCTGGGGCTCTTATATACTCTTCGAACTCGGGAGTTTGTAAAAATGATTGAAAATAGTTCGGAGATTGGTAGTTTATTATCATAAAAGTAAGATTCAAGCTGAATTAAGGTTACTTTAATCATATGGTATACTGCCTATTCCATTATGGAAATAGTAATTCCCCTCATTGCCGACCTAGACCAAAACCAGAAATATATACTTATGTGCCAAGGTGAAGAAAAACAACAAATCAGACTTCACGATTATAAAACCATATTTTCAATTCCGGGTTTATATGAAAAAATAGTTTATGAAATTCTGGAATGTAATTAAACTAAAGTAGTTGCGAAACTTCTACAAGAAGAAATGTCCAAGGAATCTGAAAACATTTCTGATATAACAGTATTGGATATGGGTGCTGGTAATGGTATCGTAGCAGAGGAGCTGGTTAACTTGGGTTTAGATGATGTGATAGGGGTTGATATTATAGAAGAAGCTAAGCAGGCTGCATTTAGAGACAGACCAGAAGTATATAGCGACTACATATTTGATGATTTGACTTTGCCTGATCAAACTACACAAAGATTTTAGATGAAAAGAGTATTGATTGTGTAACATGCGTGGCAGCCATAGGCTACGGAGATATCCCACCCAAAACACTTGCCAATGCAATTAACTATACAGACGAGCAGGGGTGGGTTGCGTTATGTGTTAAAGAAGATTTTTTAAAAGAGGATGACAGCTATGGTGTCTGTGAACTATATGAAGAATTAATTCAACAAGACGTAATGGATATAAAAAAGAAAAAAAATTATATGCACAGAAAATCGATATCTGGAGAAAGGTTGATGTATGATGCCATTATTACCAAGAAAAACACAGATATTCCTCAGTAGATATTAAACAATCTATAAAAAAGTAATTTCTTGAGTTCTTGTATACCCTTCGAATAAATAGGTTCGGGGTTGTTATAGTAAATAGTTCTTATATAAGTAATACATTCTAATGAATTTAACTATCTTGGCAATTACTTGCTATCTATAATAATCCGTTACAATAATAAGCATTACCTAATATCACTATATGTGATCCAAATATAAATCTGGTTTAAACAATCAAACAATTAAGAATGATATTAAATCTAATTTATTTGAATTACATTTAACAGTAATTGTAAAAATTTATAACAGGGGGGGGCAAATTGGTTTTTACTGAATTGATAAAAAATACATATCTAGGAAACAGCCTGCAAAACTGGCTGATTGCTATCACTGTGGCTATCGTTTTGAGTCTCATACTTAACTCAATAAATAAATATCTTTTCCTCAAACTCAGTAAGCACGCTGAAAATACATCAACCAAACTTGATGATATCCTAGTTGGCTTTTTGAGTAAAACTAATTTTATGCTTGTGATAGTTTTTTCAATCTTTGTGGGATCTCTGTTTCTTGATTTAAACAAGACCTTACTTGTAATAAGAAAAAGTGTAATAATCATAGCATTTTTAGTACAGACGGCACTATGGGGTAGTGGTGTAATTACCTTTATAGTAAATAGAAAGCTTAATAAGTATAGCTTCGAAACATCCCGTACAGCTATTACTCAAATTAAATCTATGGGTCTTGTGTCAAAGATTGTACTATGGGTTGTTATTTTTCTTCTAATTCTAGACAATCTGGGATTCAATATAACGACTCTTATAGCGGGTCTGGGTATAGGAGGTATAGCTGTAGCTCTTGCATTACAAAATGTTCTGGGGGATTTAATTGCCTCTTTATCTATTATAGTTGACAAACCTTTTGTTGTTGGAGACTTCATCATTCTTGATGACTTTTTAGGGAATGTTGAACATATTGGTCTTAAAACTACTAGAGTAAGAAGCCTTTCCGGTGAGCAGATTATATTTTCCAATAATGATTTATTGAGCAGCAGACTCAGAAACTACAAGAGAATGTATGAAAGGAGGATTGTTTTCACTATTGGGGTAATATATCAAACAACAGCTGAAATGATAGAGGCAATACCTAAATGGATAAAAGAAATTGTTGATTCTGAGCCAAATGCAAGATTTGACAGATCACACTTTTCATCTTATGGCGATTTTTCCCTAAATTTCGAGACTGTATATTTTGTAGAATCCCCGGACTATAATGTCTACATGGATATTCAACAAAATATCAATATGGGTATATTCAGAAAATTTGAACAGGAAAGGGTTGAGTTTGCATATCCTACACAAACGTTATTTCTTGCTAGAAATGTCTCCAATTCAGAATTAAGCAATAACTCATAATTCACTACTAAGGAGAGGACGTTTTCTTATGGGATTTATTGTGCAGCATTAATATTGAAATAGCTAAACCTGAAAAGTAATTTCTGGGGCTCTTGTATACTCTTCGAACTCGGGGGAATTTGCATAACATCAAATTTGAATGATCAAGTATCGATTATCTATAGAAATTGATCTTGATATAAATTAGAGAATATATTAATGTTAGCTTTAGAGATTTTGTATTTGTCAGATTATATTTTTGAGTATCTATAATAAGTTAATCGTTTTCTTCATTACTCATCTAAATGGAGTTAGAGCAAAACACCGCATAGGTGCAGAAGATGAGAACTATGGACATACTACAAATACTTGCTAACACCGACGATGGAGTTTTCGCCGTTGGGACCGACCATAAAATAGTTTTCTGGAATAAGCCGGCTCAAAAAATATTGGGTTACTCGGCTAATGATGTGCTTGGAAAATATTGTAACGAAATAATTGCTGGTACAGATAACAGTGGAAATCCGGTATGTTCTAAAAGCTGTAATGTAATGAAAGCAATAAAAAAAGAGGAAAATCCTCAAAATTATGATCTGATTACTCATTCAAAAAAAGGTGACCCTATTTGGCTTAATGTAAGCATAATATGTATTCCGGGAAGCCAGCCTGCACTCAGCACAGTAGTTCATATATTTCATCATATTACTAAGCAGAAGTTGGAATTTCATCGTATTAGAGAGGCGGTATCGGAAATAAACAATGAAAGTAAACTGGAGAATAAAAATTTATCAAAGAATCAATCTAAGACACAGGGGACACTAACCCCCCGTGAACGTAAGGTTCTTAAATACCTGGAAGAAGGGTGTAGACCTGTAGACATAAGTGAAAAACTTTATATTAGTTTATCTACACTGCGAAAGCATATTCAAAATATACATACCAAACTGGAAGTACATTCCATGCTTGAGGCAGTTGCTAAAGCCCGGCAGAACAATTTGATTTAAATCACTCCTCTATAATATCCAAATAACCTATAAATCAAGCAAAAATACTCAATTTTGAGTATTTAAAATCCATTTTTAAATTGGTAGCATTAAGAAAAGTACATTTTGAATTGGTATAAAGTATGATAACGGGGGTGATTCCGATGTGCATTATGTAATATTAATCTTAAGAAATTCAAACCGTTTTCTATACCTCAATTAAATAATTACAATCTCAATATACGATCTTTAAATATATATCCTATTAAACGGAGGAAAAAGTGAGAAAAATAATATATACATTGTTGTTTTTAAACATAGCAGTATTGATCGGGTATCATGCTCTATATGCAGCTTCTGCTTCAATTGGGAATCATTCCTGTATAGGACCTGATGCCTGTACTTCCAACACCGGGGATATAGGTAATAACTCATGCAATGGAGAAGAAGCATGTGATGAGAATGAAGGGGATGTAGGAAATAAATCATGTCATGGTTTAGAAGCCTGTGCGGATAACAACGGGGATGTAGGAAACAACTCATGTAATAGTCAAGATGCGTGTCAGGTAAATGACGGGAGTGTAGGACATAATTCATGTAATGGTACAGATGCATGTGGATCTAACGGCGGGGATATAGGAAACAGATCGTGCAATGATGATTTTGCATGTACATCCAATGATGCAGACGTAGGAGATAATTCGTGCCGTAGTATGGATGCCTGCGATAGAGCGGGAAGAGACGGCATGGGAGATACAATCGGAAATTACTCTTGTATTGGTTATAAATCATGTGAAGACAATGATGCATCATCCACAGGGATCAATTCATGCCATGGGGAGCATGCATGTGATGACGTTACTGATGGAATAACAATTGGAAATAACTCATGTAATGGAGATAGAGCATGCGCTTGTCGAACCACCAATGTACCCGATAATACATGTAATGGGGAAGAGGCTTGTTTTGAGTGCTGATAAGTGATAATTATTTCTAACCACAAAGCCCACAATCAGAGCTAACCCCTGTGGTTGTGGGTTTTTTTGTGCCGTTTTAAGATTGCACAAATATTGAAAAATAATTTCTGGGGCTCTTGTATACACTCCGAACTCAAAAGAATGCATATTTGTTAGAAAATAAGACTGATATAATCGTTTTTATCAATCTTAATGCACTTCATTATGATTAGTAGGCGTCACATAATATGCTAAACTCGTGTATATAAAAATAAATGCGTTTTAGATATTACAACATACATAAGCTATATTCCACTGATTCAGAATTTTCAGATATCATTATAACCACAACCTTGTTTCAGTAAACTCCTTTTCCTTTGTATACTGAACATTGCAAATACCAAAATATTAAGTAGACATATTTCTGTAGTTAATGTCTGAAAAATGATTTCAAGGAGTAATATTATGGTCAAGGTTGCTATAGTACAGGAATCTCCTGCATTTCTAAATAAAGTAAAAACAATTAAAAAGGCAGTTGCTTTAATCAAACAAGCTGCAAACTCTGGTGCTCAGTTAATAGTTTTTCCAGAAGCTTTTATTCCAGCTTATCCTGCTTGGATATGGCGACTGAGACCGGGCGGTGACTGGAACATTAGCGAGAAGTTATATGCGAGTTTATTAGATAATTCTGTTAATCTAGACTCAGACGATATCTCCCCAATATGCAAGGTAGCAAAAAAACATAAAATAACGGTAGTATGCGGTTTAAATGAAAAAGACAGCAAATTCAGTCAAGCAACTCTTTACAACACAGTAATAATAATTGGGTCTGATGGTGCAATCCTTAACCGACATCGTAAATTAATGCCAACTAACCCGGAAAGAATGATATGGGGTTTTGGAGATGGGTCGGGCTTAAAGGTTGTTGATACAACTATAGGAAAGATTAGTACATTGTTATGCTGGGAAAACTATATGCCTCTTGCAAGATATGCTCTGTACTCACAAGGTGTGGAAATCTATATAGCACCAACATATGACAGCGGGGATGGCTGGATAGGAACACTGCAGCACATTGCCCGCGAGGGGAGGTGCTGGGTAGTTTGCAGCGGAGTAGCTTTTGAAAATTCGGATATACCGCCAGATTTTCCAGAGAAAAAAGCTTTATATCCAGATTCAGAAGATTGGATTAATCCCGGAGATTCTGTAGTCATAAAACCGGGAGGAGAAATTGTGGCTGGACCGATGCATAAAGAAAAAGGAATACTTTATGCTGATCTGGATATAAAACTCGTCGGGACTGCCAAAAGAACACTTGACGTTGCGGGTCATTATTCTCGCCCTGACATATTTAAACTTAGCGTAAATACAAACCCGCAATCTCCGGTTAAATTCGAATAGTAATGACATTAAAACAATAAGGAGGTGCATAATGAGTAAAGAGAAAACTTACACAGGTAACTGTTTCTGTGGAGAAGTTGAGTTCACGGTAACAGGTGAGCCAGCAGTCATGGGCTATTGCCATTGCGACTCGTGCCGGCATTGGTCAGCAGGTCCTGTTAATGCCTTCACATTATGGATACCAGAAGCTGTGGAGGTTATAAAAGGAAAAGATAACATAGACACTTACAACAAGACACCCCAGAGCTATCGAAAGTGGTGTAAGACCTGTGGAGGCCATATCTTCACTGAGCATCCGGGCATGGGGTTCATAGATGTATATGCAGTCTTGATTCAGGATTTTCCCTTCAAGCCTGGTTTTCACGTAAACTATCAAGAGACAGTGCTGCATATCAAGGATGGTCTGCCGAAGCTTAGGGATTTACCCAAAGAAGCCGGGGGCTCGGGAGAGGTATTGCCTGAATAGAGTACCGAGTGAAACTTTTAACTGCACTTTAAGATCAAGTGATTATGAGTAGTATCCTAATTAGTTCTAACCTCATAAACTATAGGATTAATTGACTAACAGTAAACCAAACCCACAATCAGAGTTCGTTGCTTTGGTTGTGGGTTTTTTATTTTGAAGTTAAGTAGCTAAAACTGAAAAATAATTTCTGGGCTCTTGTATACACTTCGAACTAGTAAGTACTACCAGAGCATTTAATCTATAGATACTATAGTATTGAAATTTAATTAATGATATTAAAACTCATAAAAAGCCTGTTGTAGAATATGTAAATTCCACAACAGGCTATGATTTATTTTATCATTTTTAAGAATGAGTCTTAAAACTCATAAAACTAAACTATCAATCTGACCTTGCCCCATATAATAGTACCAGATTATAAGTTAGAATTTTAGGTAATGACCCTCACCCAAAAGCTGTACCGGGATAATTAGAGATTTCCGGCTTTTTTATGTGTTGTTTAACATACTCCTCCGGCGTCATATTATCAAGTGCCGAATGAGGTCTGTACTCGTTGTAATCTCTCCTCCAGGTTTCT